>CACZOL010000234.1 GCA_902782705.1 uncultured Selenomonadaceae bacterium | reverse complement strand
TTCTCGAACAAGATCCGAGAGGAAGTCGTCAGAATGAAAAAGCAGTGCGAAGAACCCGAGGCGTGATATGAAGCAGATGGACATCCGGCTTGCGACAGTCGAAGACGCGGAGAGGCTTCTGGAAATATAATACGCTGAAAATTCAACTGTTGATACACCATGATATGGATGGAAAAGATGATCGGGACGTATGATTGAACTTGCACTGTGCACGAGGCATAAGATGTGCCAAAGTGCTGCAAAGGTGGGCAGAGGATGAAGCTTTCGATTCGCGGGCGTGTTTTGTTTCTGGCGCTTTCCAGCGTGGTTGCCGCTCTTTTGGCGGTGGGCGTCGTGGCCGTCCATTGGTTTTACGTCACCCGGGGCGTCATATTGCAGCAAGAGGACGTCTTGGCAGAGACTTTGGCGGAGTCCATGGGCAACTATGCGGCGGAATCCGTCAAGGACAAGCTGAAAAAGGTCACGGAGGCCAAAGCCCAGCATTTGGACAGGGAGTTTCATATCGTCGGTGAGGATGTGGAGTTTATGGCCGACTGCATGACCCGTATCCTTTCCTTTCCCGAAAATTATCTGCCCCGTGCTTTGCCGAATACGCGTCTGGAGCCGGATATCCTGGCCGGCGTTCCTTATATCCATTACAGTCCGGAGCTTATGCGGCAAGGGATTGGGGAGGAAACACGGGAAGAAATCGGGCGGGCGGGCAATATTGCCGACGTCTTGGTTCCCATGAGCAAGTCTTATGATGATTACAGGACCTCTTTTTTTGCAGGCTCGAAAAATGGCTATATGGTCTGCGTGGATATCGTTCCGTCCAAGGATGGGACTGCAAGCATTTACCCATCGGAGGAGGCGCGGCAGGAATTTCTCGAAAGCTTTGATCCTCGCGAGCGGTTCTGGTACCGATTGGGGAAAGACGCCGCGAAGCCTGTTTTTACGAGTCTGTTTATAGGTGCAGAAGGCCTTCTCGATATCTCCTGCGTGATGCCTTATTATGATAACGACGGTTTTGCCGGTGTGACGGGAATCAGCTACAGTGTGGAGGATATTCATCGCACGGTGGTGGAATCTGCCCATGAAGAGTCGAGCACGAATTTTATACTGGACGGCACGGGCGACGTGGTGATTTCCTCGGAAAAGGACGGCATTTTGGCGGCTGTGCCCGAGAATGTGGACTTGCGTCAGGCGGCGGAGCCGGATATCGCAGAAGCTGTTAAACGCATGACCGCCGGGGAAAGCGGCGTCATGTCCGTGGCGCTGAACGGGAAAGATTATTACCTCGCCTTTGCTCCCATGGAGACCGCCGGCTGGAGCTACGGCGTATTGATTGAGGATAAGGAGGTCGCGGACGCGGTGACGCAGGTCAGCGGCGACGTCCTGCAGGAAATGGGGATGATCCGGAATACGCTGCGCGAGATTTTTTCGGATTCACTGGTGAAGATGGGGACGGTTTTGCTCCCTGTCCTGCTCTTGGTCATTTACGGCAGCGGCTTCATGGCAGCGCGCGTCACCCGCCCCATTCGCAGGCTGGCGGACGGCGTGAAGGAAATTGCCGCCGGAAATTTCGACAGGAAGTTAGACCTTTCCACCGGAGACGAAATCGAGCATCTGGCGGAATGTTTCAACTCGATGACGGAGGAACTCAAGACATATACGCAGCATCTCGCCCAAGCGGCGGCGGAAAAGGAACACGCCCGCACGGAACTGGAGGTGGCGGCGAAAATCCAGACGGATATGCTGCCCAACGCGTCCGGGGCTTTTCCGGAGCGTAAAGAGTTTGAGCTGTACGCTTTGATGGAACCGGCAAAGGACGTGGGCGGGGATTTTTACGATTTTTATATGCTGGACGAGCGCCGTCTCGCCTTTGCCATTGCCGACGTATCGGGAAAGGGAATTCCCGCCGCCATGTTCATGGCAAAATCCCAGTCGATTCTCAAGCATTGCCTCCTGACGGCAAAGAGCCCCGATGATTTGGCTTCCGTTCTGGAGCATGCCAATCGGTTGCTTTGCAAAAACAATGAGGCGGCCATGTTCGTGACGGTGTTCCTCGGGATACTCAATCTTGAGACGGGGCGGCTCACTTACGCGGACGGGGGACATTGCCCGCCGCTTTTCGGGCGGGACGGCAGCTACGCATTCCTGCCTATGAAGAAGGGAACCATGCTGGGCCTCATGGAGCTTCCTTATGAGCAGCAAAGCGTCGAGCTTTTGCCCGGCGATGTCCTTTATCTCTATACGGACGGCGTTTCCGAGGCGATGAACGAGGCGGAGGCGCAGTTCACGGAGGCGCGTATCAAGGAGGCGCTGGACGCCTTGCCGCCGGACCGGAAAGCGGAAGATATTTTGCCGTATATGCTGGAACGCGTCCGGCAGCATATCGGCGAGGCCGAGCAATCCGACGACATCACGATGCTGAGTCTGCAATACCACGGGAACAATCACAAATAATACCATATAAGTAAAGCGAGGAGAAGCATCATGGCACTCAATATCACATCCAAGAAAAACGGCGATTCCTTGGTCATGGAGCTGAAGGGAAAGCTCAGCGCCTCGGAGGCCAAGCAATTTGACGACGCCTTTGGCGAAGCCGCCGAGGGGATCAAGGAGGCGCTTCTGGATTTTTCCGGCGTGGACTACATCTCGTCGGCAGGACTTCGTTCCCTGTTCCTGGCAAAGAAAAAGATGATGCAGCAGAGCGGGGCGCTCAAAGTGCTCTATCCCACGCCGGAGGTCATGGAGGTATTTACGGCGACGCGCTATGACAATATCGTGACCATCGTGCAAAAGGAGGACAAAGAGGAAGGAGACGCGCCCAAGTTTTACCCGCTGCGTCCGGTTCAGCGTATGATGGTGGACACCCATTTCCAGAAGGCCCAGTCCACCATGATGAACACCGGCGCTTTGGTGAAGCTGGACAATTCCGTGGATCTGGAACTTTTAGCGGAAGCTCTGAACGGCCTCCTGGCTGCCTACGATACTTTCCGCTGCCGGCTGGTGCTCCATCCAGAGACGGGCGATATATGCCAACGCTTTGACGGGGAAGTGGGCAAGGTTCATGTGGAGACCATGTCTGACGAGGCTTTTGAGGCTCGCAAGCAGGAAGTGAAGCAGCCCTATGATCTCATCGATCATCCTTTGTATCGGGTATACATCATGAAGACCTCCTCCGCCAGCTATCTTTATATAGATTTCTATCATGTCATCATGGACGGGATGGCTATCGCGCTGCTGTTCTGGCGGGAAGTGGATAAGCGCTATACGCAGCTCGTCAAAAAAGCGGCGCCGAAAATCCTGCACCAGCCCTCCAGTTATGCCGCGTATATCTTGGAGGAAGCGAACATCCCGAAGGAGGAGCTTGCGGCGGGGCATGACTATTGGCTTCAGATGGCGGGGGGATTCGACAAGGCAAAGCATCTTCCGCCCCCGGATGTCCAGGGGGAACCTGACAGCCCGGAGCATGAGCTGGAGGTTCCATTCCCCGATATGGACAACAACTTCTTCAAGGGGAAAAACTACAGCGAGAACACCTTTTTCATGGCGGCGGTCATGCTGGCTCTCGCAAAATCCACGGGGAGCCGGGAGACGATTCTGACTTGGGTTCACAACGGCAGGATGACTTCGGCGGAGCGCCGCCTGATGGGGCTGATGCTGGATCAGTATCCCATCCGTTGGGATTTTGGGACTGACATGTCTTCCGAGGCATTCCTTTGCGCATTGGAAGCCAAGGTGCAGGAGGGCATGCAATACCGCAAGAGCTTGGATATCATTTACGAAGAAGGGATGAACGAAGGCGTCGCCTGTTTCATCCTGCAAAAGGGCAGCATGGGACGCCGCGGCAAGATGAAGCTCGGCGGAACGGAGGCTGTCATCGAGGAAATGCCCGCCAATGAAATCTCGGCGGCGGAAAACACGATGGACATCGAGTTGAACGCCCACGACGACGGAACTTTTTCTTTGGTGTTGGACTATGACAATCACCGCTATACGGAAAAAGCCATGCGGCAGTTCGCCGCCACCATGGAAAAAATGGTTCTTGGGCTGCAGGACGCGAGCCGCATGACGTCAGAGCTGCTTTCAGATTAAGAATAAAAAGGCGGGAACGATGATGAGCAAATCCGCGAAAGAGAACAGGGAAGAATGGTGCGCGGCGCATTTCGGAGATGAAATGCCCGATTGCCTGCCCCTGCCGGACAAGCGCGAGACGTATCGGAGCGAGTGGGCCTGCGTTTCGGTTCCGCTGCCGGAGGCCGGAAAAATCGCCGCGCCGGAAATGGCCGCAAGCATACTTTTCCTGCTGGGCATGTACGGCGGCATTGAGGAAGCCGCCTTTTTGGTGAGGGACGAGTCCGGCTGGATTCCCTTGCGCGCAGATTGGAACGGGGACACGACGCCGAGCGCGTTGGCGGGAAAAGCGGGCGATATGCGCAAAGCCGCCAAATCCTTTGCTTGGACAAAACAGGAAGCGTGGAACGCTTTGGGGCAGGAAAAAGGCCGGGGGATCGCCCTGTCCGTGGCCGGAGAGGTTCCACAGGAGGAACGGGAGGGCTTTGCCCTGTTGTTTCAAAGCGAGGACGATGGGCTCGCCGTTTCCTATGCCGTTTCCTGCTATACGGTAAAATTCATCGAGGTTCTTGCGCTTTCGTGGAAGGAAATTCTCTTGAGCTTCCCGAAGGCCCGAAATCTGTCTGAGCTTCGCGTGACGGCGGATGAAACCCTGAAAACGCTGGACAGCTTTAACGAGACGGCCCGCGATTACGACCGCAAGGCGACCATCGTGGATCAGTTCTGCGCCCGGGCCGCCGAGATGTCGGAAAATATCGCGGCAATTTACGAAGACAGAGCCTATACCTATGCCGAGGTGAACGAACTCTCCGACCGACTGGCGGCCTTCCTTTCCCGAGAGGGGATGGGCAGGGGCGATACAGTTTCCGTCTTTATCCCGCGCTCCGAATATATGGTCATCGCTTCTCTGGGCGTACTGAAAGCTGGCTGTGCTTACGAGCCCTTGGACCCCAACTATCCCGACGAGCGGCTGGCCTTCATGGCGCAGGATGCCTCTGCGAAGCTCATTGTCGCGGACGACAGCCTGCTGCCACGTTTGGAGAATTTCAAGGAGTTTTCGGGAAAGACGCTCCGTATTTCGGAGATTCCTTCCCTGCCGCAGCCGGACGATTCGGAGCTGGCTAAGATCGAACCGCCGAAGCCCGACGACCTCTTCACGCTGATCTACACCTCCGGCACTACCGGTGTCCCGAAGGGCGTGCGGTTGCTGCATCGAAATATCATGGCCTACGCTGCTTGGTATCGCCGCTTCTTCTCGCCGACGGAAAAGAGCCGCATTACCTGTTACAACAGCTATGGATTCGATGGCTCGCTGACGGACATGTACCCGGCGTTGACCGTGGGCGCGGCTGTTGTCGTTATTCCCGAGGAGAAGAAGCTGGATTTGCCCGCTTTGGCGGACATCATCCGAAAGCACCATGTTTCGATTTCCGATCTGCCCAGTCAGGTGGGACGCCAGTTCGCTCTGACCATGGACTGTCCGACGCTCAAATATATCGTGGGCGGCGGCGAAAAGCTGGTGCCCTTCGAGCCGATCTATCCCTATGTCTTCGCCAATGAATACGGCCCCACGGAGGCGACGGTGGCCATCACCTGCTACAATATGACGAAGTATGAGCCGGACGTTCCCATCGGAAAGCCCATGGACAACACGGCTATCTATATCGTGGACGGCGCGGGGCGCAGGGTTCCCCTCGGCGCGCTTGGCGAGCTCTGGGTGGCGGGGGAGCAGGTAACAGGCGGCTACTTGAACCGTCCGGAGAAGACGAAGGAAGTTTTCGTGCCGAATCCTTTTTCCGAGGCACTGGGGTATGAGACAGCCTATCGGACGGGAGATATCGTACGTTATCGGCAGGACGGCAACATCGAGTATGTAGGGAGACGGGACGGGCTGGTGAAGATTCGAGGCTTTCGCGTGGAACTGGCCGAAGTGGAGGGCGTAGTCCATGATTTCCCGCCGGTGAAAAACGCGGCAGTGATCGCGCTGGACAATCCCGCGGGCGGGAAATATATTGCCGCCTATGTCGTGGGAGACGAGCCTATCGACAAAGAGGCGCTGGCCGACTTCATTCGGGAGCGGAAACCGCCCTATATGGTGCCTGCCGCCATCGTGCAGATCGATGCCATTCCCCGCAACCAGAACGGTAAGCTGAACCGAAAGGCGTTGCCCGTGCCGGAAATCCACATCCGGGAAAGCGAGTATGTCGCGCCCAAAAACGAGACGGAAAAAGAGCTTTGCCGTGGCTTCTCCGTAGCCTTGGGGCTGGAGCGGGCAGGTGCGACGGAGGATTTCTTTAACGCGGGCGGCGACAGTCTTGGCGTGGTACGGCTGCTTTCCGAATGTCGGGATTTGCGGCTCAACTTCGGACTGATTTATGAAGGCAAGACCCCTGCGGGCATCGCCGCGCTGATTGATGAGCGCAGCGCGAAAACCGCGGGACGTGGGAAAAAGCGGGACACCCATTTCTTCGGCCCGCTGCAGAAGCTTCATTACGACTGGGGCAATTCCCTCGAAGAAGGCTACGGTCTCCATTGCGACGCCACCGTTTATCTGGCGCCGGAAACCGATATGGAGCGACTGGCGGATGCCATTGAAAAAACCTTGCTGGCCCATCCCGCCGTGGACGCCCGACTCACGGCCGCCGACGACGGAAAGCTGCGCTGGAAGGACGGAGATCTCTTAGACATGAGGCCTAGCATAGAAGAGATTTCCCGTGCGGATTATGACGCCTTGAAGACGAAGATCCGCCTGTCCTTGAACAAACCCGAGACCCGTATGTTCGTCACGCGGCTCTTTGCAATCCGTGAGGCGGACGGAAGGAGGAGCAAGGTATTCTATTTCGACTTCCTTCATCCCATTATCGACGGGGATTCCATCAATATCTTCCTGGCGGACGTGGACGCCGCCTATCGGGGAGAGAGCCCGTCGCCCGAGGAATACAGCATCTTCGACTTTTACGACGAAATCGAGGACAACATCGATACCGAGGAATACAAAAAGGAACAACAGTGGAACCGCGACTTTGTCCGTTCCTTTACGGAACGTCCCGGAGAGCTTCCGGGGGATTTGGATCCCAAGGGGGAAAACGAGACAAAGGACATCATGGTGCCCCTCCATATCGACCTGAACGCTGTGGACGCTTTCACCAAAGCCCATGGCATTACCGACGGCACGATCTTGGCCGCAGCTTTCGGACTCCTGCAAGGGAGGAACAACGGAGAACAGGCGGCCGCCGTACTCACGATATACAACGGGCGGGATGATATCCGATATGAACGCACTATGGGCACAATCTACCGCCATCACCCCCTCTGCGTCCGTTGGCAGGAGGACATGACGGCGGAAAGATTCGTGAAAGAGACGCAGGAGAACATCCTGCTCTGCCGTCGTCACGCCCTTTACGAGGGCGACCCCGTGCCGCTCATCGCCGCCTTCGCTTATCAGGGGGAGGATGTGGACGGAGACTTCGACTTCTGTGGCGGAAAGGCGCGCTATGAGGAGATCGAGGATTTCGAGGAGGAGAATTTTGACTTCTTCATGCACCGCCGTACGGACGATTTCTATGTCGACCTGACTTACAATACCAAGGAATACAGCGACGATTTCGTGGCCCGCTTCTTGGAAAACTACGCAAAAGTCATCCATGCGCTGGCTGCCGGCAAAAAGATAGCCGAGATTTTGAGCATACTATAAGACAAAGAGGGGATTTGTTTTGAGCCAAGGCATAAATCATGCCTATTTTACGCGCAGGATGTTCCGGCGTGCGGTGCTGCCTTCGCCTTTGGCGGCCATCGGCCTGGCGCTGGCGGAAATGGGTTCTACGATTTTGGTGGGCCATGCCGTCGGTATAGACGGTTTGGCTGCCGTCGGCTTCGCTTCCCCGTTATTCCTGTTGGCTGCGTTCTTCATGTTCGGCCTCGCCATGGGAGGCGCTATCGTCTACAGCAATCTGATGCATGAGGGTAAAAAAGAAGACGCTCTGGGCGTCTTCCGTTTTTTCCTGCGATTATCGGCGGCAGTGGGCTTTGGTATTACGGCGGCAGGACTGCTCTTCAATGAGGACCTGCTCTCCCTGCTCGGCACCGGGCCGGAGGACGGCGTGGTCTATGAGATGGCGAAAGACTACATCTTTTATATCCTGCTGGGGATTCCCTTTGAGATATTGATGGAGGTCTTCACCGCCTATCTCAGGAACGACGACGCCGACACTTTTTCCGTTGCCGTCCAGGCGGCCAGCGGCGTGGGAAACCTCGTCGTCAGCGCTTTGCTGCTCCTTGTTTTCGATTGGGGACTTGCGGGATGCGGCTTCGGCTTTTTCATCGCTAACTTCTTGGCGGTGCTCGTCTCGCTCGCTTATATCCTGTTCTTTTCCAAAGGGGAGCTTTCCCTTCGCGGCAAAGCCTCTTCCTTCCGGGAAGCGGTCAAACCCCTGCGGCTGGGCTTTTCCACCTCAGCCGAATACATTTTTGACGCCGTATTCACTTTGGCGGCCATCCATCTCATCATGGGCATGGCGGGCACCGAGGGCGTAGCGATTTTTAACATCATCGAGAACTTGTCGCTGCTCTTCATCTTTTTGTATGAAATGATCGGCAAGACGAGCCAACCCCTGTTTTCCACCTTCTTTGCCGAGTGCAACTTCGACGAGATGCATAGGGTTTTTCGTTACGCATTGGCCTATTCCCTTTTTTGGGGCGTCCTAGTCACGGTGCTGGTGGTGCTGTATCCCCAGATTCTCACGCTGCTGTTCGGGATGGAGGACATCAAGGAGGTTTCCAAAGTCTACTATGCGGCGCAAATCTTTTGCCTCGGGACGATTTTTATGGGGATTGCGCTGCTCCTCCAGAACTATTTCCAATCCGAAGAAGACGAAAGCGGAGCGTTCCTCGTGGTGTTCCTGCGCCGCTTGGGCGTCAGCCTGCCGCTGGCCTATGTGCTGGCACAGTTCGGTTTCTACGCCTTTTGGCTGGTCTATCCGTTGGCGGAGCTTTTGACTTTGGTGGTACTTTACTTTTACAAAAAGAATAAGAAGGATCAAAGAGGCGTGGCAAAGGAACGGGTCTATGCCGCTTCGTTCTTGGGCAATGTGGAGGACATGACGGAAAAGCTCGACGAGATGGAATCCTTCGCCATCTCATGGAAAGCCGAAAAACGGCAGGTCAACGACCTGCGCCTTGCCGTGGAGGAAATCTGCGGCCTGATCCGGGAGCGGGCCTCGCGCGAGGAGGACGCCCAAACCCTGACGCAGATTACCGTCATCGCCAAGGAAGACGGACATTTCCAGCTTCACATGCGCGACGACGGCAAGGAAATGAATCCCTTCCAGCTCACGCCAAAACAGCCGAGAACATCTCTCGAGGAGCCGGACACCGTAGCATTGGGCCTCCATGTCGTCAAATCTCACGCCCAGCAGTTCCTTTATCGAAACTATCACGGATTCAATACGATGACCGTCACGATCTGATATGAAAAAGACGTTAAAGGAGCGGCTTCATGACGAGGCAGCTCCTTTTGATATGACATGATAGGGTGCCAAAAGCAGGAAATGCGCTTTTTTCCGCGAATACATAATATGCATTGAAATCATGATGAGATGGAAAAGAAAAATGTAATGCAAAAAGAAATGTTTGTCGTTACGGCGGAGAAGATTCGCGAGGCTCCGGCGGCAAGGAAAAGATGCTGGATGAAAAGGTGTATAACGGATTTTGAAAGTCAGGAGGTATATGCGTTGCGGAGAAAAGAACGGGAAGTCATGGAAAAAGCGGAGATTTTCGATATCTTGTCGCGGTGCGAGACGGCGCGGATCGGCATACAGGGGGAACGGTTTCCCTATGTCGTTCCTGTTTCCTTCGGTATGGAGGTCGTTGACGGGAAGGCCGTCGTGTATTTTCATTGCGCGAAAGAGGGCAGAAAGATCGACCTTTTGCGGGCGAATTCCAATGTGTGCGTGGAAGCGGACGTCTTCATCAAGACGGAGAAGACGGCGCACGGTATTACGACGCGCTACGAGAGCGTGATTGGCTTTGGACGGTGTGAATTTTTGGAGGACGAAGGCGAGATCAGACGGGCGCTCCGCCTGCTGACCGACCGGTACGGCTATCCCAACTACGCGTTGGAAGATTGCAAGAGCCTGTCTCACGTGCTCGTCGGGAAGATTGTTTTGGACGAGGTTACGGGAAAACGAAATCTTCCGTGAAAGTCCGGTCGATTGTCATATAAAAAGGCCCCGCTTATGCGGCAATGTCATTAAGTTAAGAAAGAAAAGCACCTATCCCAACGGTAGGTGCTTTTTCTTTACTCATTTTTCAGCGCCGCA
>CACZOL010000233.1 GCA_902782705.1 uncultured Selenomonadaceae bacterium | reverse complement strand
TCGTCCAGGATCGCCAAGTCGCGGGCCAAAGTCGCCGGATTGCAGGAAACGTATACGATACGGGACGGATGCATATGGGCGAACGTTTCCAAGACGACTCGCGTACACCCTGCCCGCGGAGGATCGGTGATGATAACATCCGCATGTACGCCCTCCCGATACAATCGCGGCATGACGATCGCAGAGTCACCGACGATAAACTCAGCGTTGCGGATATTATTCGCTCGCGCGTTCTTTTTCGCGTCGGCAATGGCAGTCGGCACGACCTCGATACCGTATGCCTTACGTGCCTTGCGTGCAAGAAAGAGCGTGATCGTACCGGTTCCGCAATATGCGTCTATTACCGTCTCTCCGCCTTGCAGCGCCGCGAATTCAAGCGCTTTTCCATACAGCACCTCCGCCTGCGCCGTATTCACCTGGAAAAAGGAACGCGGCGAAATCTGAAACGAAAGCGGCCCAATCTTGTCCAATATCGTCGATTTTCCCCAAAGCAGTTTCGTTTCCCGACCGAGAATAACATTATTCCGATATGTCTGCACATTTTGCTGCACGCTGACGAGACGCGGCACACGCTGACGCAAAATCCGTACGATTTCTTTTGCCCGAGGAAGTTCAGGCCGGGCCGTCACGATCACGGCCATCGCATTCCCATCGGCCCCTACGCGGCCTACGATATGCCGAAGAACGCCCCGATGACGATCCTCGTCGTAAACGGAGATTCCCAAATTCCTCACTGCGTCCCGCATCGCGTTCATGATCTCGTTATTCGTCTGATGCTGGATATGACAAAGATCTGTATCGACAATCTCATGGCTCCCCTGCGCGAAACAGCCGATTACCGTCTGGGTGCCTATGCGCCCCACCGGAAACTGCATTTTGTTACGATATCCCCAAGGATCTCCTCCGATTGTCGGGAAAATCTTTATGCCGTCGAGTCCGCCGATATGACGCACGGATTCTTCCACCTGCCGCCGCTTCTCACGGAGCTGCGCCTCATAAGAAAGATGCTGCAGCTGGCAGCCTCCGCAGGAAGCATATATAGGGCAACGCGGTTTCGTTCGTTCGGGGCTGGGCGCAAGAGTTTCCGTCAACACAGCCGAAGCGTATTTTTTTTTCACGGCGTCTACCCTTGCGCGTATTCTTTCCCCCGGCAACGCCCCATGCACAAACACGGTGAAGCCGTCCGCCTTGGCCACGCCTTCGCCATGGACTCCCAGTCTTTCAATCAGGAATTCACGCGTCTCGCCCGCTCGAACCGGAATCTCTTTCTCCATTCCTTTGCCCTCGTTTCTAGCCTATCATAAAAACACTATGCAAGGCGGGGCTGCCGCACAGGACAGCCCCGCCTTTTGCGCTCATTTGTTGTTTGGAAAATCCACCTGATCCAAAAGTTCCATCGGGTTCGACAGTAAGATTTTTGCGCCGTTTTCCAACAGCTCATCTTTGTCCCGAAATCCCCAAAGGGCTCCCACCGGCAGTACGCGCGCGTTGGTCGCCGTTTGCATATCGACGCCGGAATCTCCCAGATATACGGTCTCCTCCGGCAAAACGTCTAACTTTTCCAGCAGAATATTCACATGCGTCGGGTCCGGTTTTCTCGGAATACCGGAACAATCACCCTCAACCGCGTCAAACACCCCTGCAGGAAAATACTTTTGAAGCAAGACTTCCGCTGCCGAAATATGCTTATTCGTGCACACCGCCAGCCGCACGCCCTTTGCCTGCAGCGCCGAAATCATCTCCGGAATCCCGTCGTAGGGCTTCGTTTTTCCCGTCAGGCACTTGTCGTAAATTGCCTTATACAGCACGAGCGCCTCATCAATCTGTTTCGGCGACGCATCGGGCAGGATACGCTCTATCAGCTTCCGCCAGCCGTTTCCGACTAAATAACGGTACTCCTGGACTGAGTGGGGCGGCTTCCCATAAGCCGCCAGAAGCTCATTTCCGCTGTCCGCCAAATCTTCCAACGTATTCAAAAGCGTTCCGTCAAGATCGAATATCGCCGCTCGATATGCTTTCATACCTGCCACCATCACAACGGTTTGCGCTGCATCCGACGCGTCATGGCCTCGGCTTCCTGCTCCAGCGTCCGTACCTCTTTCAATATCTCGTTCGCTTCATGAATATCTCCGGCCTTCTTTGTCTCCAGCCAATCCGCGTAATGCAGCGCATAAGAAATCCGCTTATCGCAAATTTTCAGACGCAAACGATGAAGCGGCTGCGCCGCAGACGGCGGTTCGACAGCTTCCAGTTCCGAGCGGCGCAGCTTCCAATCCGGCAGAATCTCGTCGGCCATGACCGCTCGCATCTGACGGCGCACAGCCATATCCCCCATGCTGCCATTTTGCAAAATGGCTACGAGTTTTTTGTCCGCCGCGCTGACCTTATCCTCATGCGCGCGCATGATATCTTCCGTCTTCTTTAAATACTCCCTGAGCTGCTCTTTGCGCGCCTTGACGACAAAAGCGATGAATTCACGGAAATTTGAGATTTGCGTCGCGCGCCATATCCCATCTTGACTTTTTTCAAAGCGTACCTTTAGTACAAACTCTCCTGCAGCCTCCTTCTGATATAAACGCAATCCCAGTGTCGCTCGACCATCTTCCGCATTTTTCTCTAATCCTTCTATTCCCTTCGGCTCGATTTGAGCAAGTCCCGCTTTTTCCAAAATCAATTGAGCATCCGGCATATCGACAGACTGCGCGTTCCATTCGCCCGTCCGCACATATTCCCGAATCGCGCTTTGAAAACTCTTGGACACAGACATTTTGAACATCTGCGCAAAATTCGCGACAGCGCTGCGGGCTTCTTCCGTCAAGCCAAGATCTGCGTCCATCATGCCCTCAAGGAACTCTTCGCTCGCCGTTTCCGTTATACGCTGAACGTCAACATATTTGTCAAATTGACCTTGATCATGCGCCGATACAGCTTCTTCAATCTTTTTAATCGCATATTCCGGCGTTTTCGTATAGACGCCGAAATACCACCATGCGCCGCCGCACGCGACGATGAGTATCGTAAAAAGAAAGGTCAGCCAAACTTTCCCCTTTGTGCCCAAACTCATTTTCTTCATTCCTTCTCCCTAAATGGCTTTGCAAAGATCTCAGAAAGAGCAAAGCCTTACAGCGTACGAAGCGCATCCTGATTTGTCGTCAGTTCCCCGAGTACGCCGTGATATTCCTTCCACTTTTCCAGCGCCGCATGACGCCGTCTTTCAATGCGAGCCAAATCTGCCGCTTTTTCCTCGTCGCCTATACTCGCTTTCTCTAAAATCTTCTGCTTCTCGTCCATCGCCCGAACAATGAAACCGTATTGCTGCTTCTTCAGCTTCGCCTGCCAGAACAGCATATCATAATTGTCCATTTCCTGCGCATCAAAACGCCGCTGAATTTCCTGTACCTGTGAATCCAGTGTTAATAGCCGATTGTTCAGTTCCGTCTCAATCGTACTGATTTCCCTGCCAACGCGCGTCCGTTCCCCTTGCATGGACTTATCGACCGCCTTGCCTTTAGGCGGATCCTCTACCGCCAGCCGATCTGTTTTCAGGGCGTCAAAATCTCCTGTTATCGTCGATTCGTCAACCACGAGGACAACATCGCTCTGTGGCTGCTCCGTCTGAGACGCAACTGCGGGCGCTTCTCCGGGCGGCTCTGCAGGTTCTTCCGTTTGCGCCGTCTCCGCCTCTTCATTTCCCGTCATCGTCAAAAAAGCACCGCCGACCATTACGCCTGCAAGCATCACAGCCGCCACGATCAATCCGGCGCGCACGAAATTATCCTGCACAATCATGCTTAATGCGATACAAGCAATAAAAAGAACAAGAAAAACAAAAATCCCTGTAAAAACGAGCATCCATGGTATTCCTTCCGGA
>CACZOL010000232.1 GCA_902782705.1 uncultured Selenomonadaceae bacterium | reverse complement strand
CGCTTTTCCAACGTGTCCTCGTCCAGCGCGGGCTTCAAATCGATTTCCGCCGAAATAAAATCATGGGTGCGAAGATACATGGCCGCCACGCGGGAAAGCGTCAGGATAATCGGCCCCGTCACGCCGAAATGCGTAAACATCATTTCACCGAACGCTTCGCCGAGTTTTTCCGGCGGCTCGTCCTCCGAAAAAAGCCGAACGCGGACGTTTTTCAGAGAAAGCCCCGTGAGTTCTTTCGGCCAGTCTTCTTCCGTCTCCAGCGGAACGAGCGCGGGCGTCGGCGTCTCTATCGTATGTCCGAGAGCCTCCGCCATGCGAAAGCCGTCGCCTGTCGAACCGGTGCGCGGATAAGACGCGCCGCCTGTCGCGACGATCACCGCGTCCGCAGAAATCTCCTCCCCTGACGAAAGCCGCGCGCCCGTCGCGCGCCCGTCCTCCGTCAAGAGGTCGCGTACCTCCGCGCGAAGCCTGACGCCGACGCGCAGCTCGTGCAAACGGCGAAGCATCGCATCAACGGCGTCGGCAGCGCGCGAGCTGGCCGGAAATACGCGGTTGCCGCGCTCTATGACCGTCGGCACGCCCTCGTCCTCGAAAAACGCGATGACGTCCTGATTGTCAAAGAAACGAATCGCGCTGTTCAAGAACGCGCCGTTCCCGGGAATATTTTGAATGATCTCGGGAATGGAGGCCGCGTTCGTCATGTTGCAGCGCCCTTTGCCCGTAATCGCCATTTTCTTTCCGACGCGCTCCGTCTTTTCCAGCAGCGTAACCGACGCGCCGTTTTCCGCCGCTTTGATTGCCGCCATCATACCCGCGGGCCCCGCGCCGATGACAATCACCTTGCCCATATTGTTCAGTTCAACCTTTCCGCCGCCCGCCGGAAACGGGATCTTTCGCGAGTTCGTACAGATAGGCGACTTCGTCTTCCGAAAGCGCGCGATGCTCTCCGCGTTTCACGCCGGAAAGGCTCAATCCAGCAAATTCCGTGCGTTTCAAGGCCTGCACGGGATGGCCCACCGCTTCGCACATGCGTCGTACTTGCCTATTTTTCCCCTCATGGATGGAAATTTCCAGCTTTGTGCGCCCCTGTCGGTCGTCCCAATCCAAGACGCGCGCCTTTGCCGGAGCCGTAACGCCGTCTTCCAGCGCCACGCCGTTTCGCAGCGTTTGCAGTTCCGCCCGCGTCAGCCGTCCTTCAACTTGCGCGACATACGTTTTCCACACTTCCCGCGCCGGATGCAACAGCCCGTTCATCAGCTCGCCGTCGTTCGTCAGCAGCAAGAGCCCTTCCGTTCCGTTGTCCAGCCGCCCCACGGGATAGATGCGTTCCGCGACTTCCGGCAGAAGGTCGAGAACCGTCTTCCGGCCTCGCTCGTCTTTTGCCGTGGAAATATAGCCTTTCGGCTTGTTCAACAAAAAATAGACGTGGGCTTCTGCCTTTTTCAGCGGTTTCCCGTCCACGCAGATCGTCTGTGAAGCCGCATCCGCCTGCGCGCCCAGCGTCGCGACGACGCCGTCTACCGTCACACGACCTTCTTCAATCATTTTCTCTGCCGTCCGGCGTGAAGCGACGCCCGCCTGGCTGATGATCTTTTGCAGTCTTTCCATGAAAACCTCTTTATTATTTAAGAAAACAACGCGGTAATCTTATGCCAAACCCGCGACAATCCGGCGAGAAATGAATTCTTTCGTTCGACCTGTCCTTCCGCCAACAGCGAAACGCTGGCGATTTTTTCGCCCCGATAGTAATAGACCGCCTCGCCGAGTTTTTCGCCGCGACGCACCGGCGCTTCCACCGCGCGCGGCGTTTTGATCTTTCGCTGATATGCGGACGCGTCTCCGTTCGGTACGGGAAGACGAAGCGCTTTTTCCGCCGTCAGGCCGACCGCCCCTTGCTCACCGCCCTCGACGGCAATGGACGCTATTTTTTCACCCTTTTTCACAAAATCGCGCGCCTCGATATGGCGAAAGCCGTAATCGAGCATCGCGATGGAATCGTTCCACATATACGCGCCGTCAAGCACGACAGCGATAAGCTGCACGCCATCCCGCTCCGCAGCCGTTACGACGCACCGCCCCGCGTCGTCCGTATACCCGGTTTTGACGCCGTTCGCACCCTTGTATATCCAGAGCAGCATATTCTCGTTTTCCAGGTTGCGCGAAAACGGCGGTTTCATCAGCGGCACATTCCGCTCTTTCGTCGAAATGATTTTGCGAAACGTCGGATTCTTGAATCCGTGGGCCGTAATGCGCGCCAAGTCGTAAGCCGTCGTATAGTGGCGCGGATCGTGCAGACCACAGGAATTGACAAAATGCGTATTCTTGGCGCCAATCTCCTGCGCTTTTTCCGTCATGCGCTTGGCAAAAGCGGGGACGCTGCCCGCAACGTGCTCCGCTACGGCGACGGCGGCGTCGTTGCCCGATACGAGCATCATGCCGTACAAAAGCTCTTCCAGCCGATATCGCTCGCCATATTCGAGCCACATCGTCGAGCCTTCCATATTCGCCGCCGCGGCGCTGATTGTCACCGCATCGTCGAACCCGCCCCGATCCGATTCCAGAGCCGTAATCAACGTCATGATTTTCGTGGTGCTGGCCGGATAGCGCCGATCGTCCATACAGCGCTGATACAAAATCTCGCCCGTCAGCGCGTCCATGACCACCGCCGATCGCGCCGTCACCTGCGGCAGTGCGTCGTTTGGCGGAATGTAAACGGGCGGTTCTTCCGCGGCGTTTGGCGTATCGGCAGGAGCAGCTTCCGCCGACAGCGCCGCCTCATACTCCGCGCGCAGTTCCGTTTCTCGCGCGTTTTCCGGCTCTTCCGCCGAAAGGACCGCGACGGGGACAAAGCAAAGCGCCAGCAGCAGACACGCCGCCGCAAATAACCGTCTCAAAGCTCTCCGCCCATGTCGCAGACGATTGCCTGCGCGTCTTCCGATTCCGCTTCCGGCACTTGAATCTCAAACGCTTTGTCTTCACCGTAGACGACAGACTGAACCCGCGCAAGGAATCCTTCGTTTCCCAGCATTTCGCACATCTTGTCCGCCTGCGCCTGATCTGCGGCGACATAAATCGCCTTCCACATGTTTTTCCCTCCAT
>CACZOL010000231.1 GCA_902782705.1 uncultured Selenomonadaceae bacterium | reverse complement strand
GACGTTACGCCGATTCCGCACAACGGGTGCCGCCCGCCGAAGCGGAGAAGGGTATAATAGGGGGTGCAGAAATAGATGGCAATTGATAGAGTAGCAAGCCTCAAACGCTGCCGCTCGCTCGGCATCGAGCCCGCGGTTCTCGGCCTTTCCAAGAAATCGAAGCGCCAGCCGAAGCGCACGAACCGCAAGGTCAGCGAGTACGGCCTCCAGCTCAAAGAAAAGCAGAAAGCGAAATTCATTTACGGCGTCATGGAGAAGCAGTTCCGCGGCTACTATGAGAAGGCCAAGAAGATGCAGGGCGTTACGGGTGAAAACCTGCTGAGACTTCTGGAGCGTCGTATCGACAACGTCGTGTTCCGTCTCGGCATCGCGTCTACGCGCCGTCAGGCTCGTCAAATTGTGCGTCACGGCCATATCACGGTCAACGGCAAGCGCCTCGACATTCCGTCTGCGCTCGTCTATGAGGGCGACGTCATCGCGATTGCGGAAAAGAGCCGTTCCAATGCGTTCTTCAAGGGCTTGGCTGAGAACTACAGCGCGCTGAGCGTTCCCGCGTGGCTGACCGCCGACGCGTCGAATCTGTCCGGCACGGTGACGCGTTATCCGAGCCGGGAGGAGATCGATGTGCCTGTCAGCGAGCAGGCGATCGTCGAGCTCTACTCCAAATAATTTCATTGTATTCAAGGTTGCATTGTTGCCAAGTGCATTGAATTATTGGGGAGGGTATTCCAGATGGTCGAAATCGAAAAGCCTAAGATCGAGATCGTGGAAATCAGCGAAGACAATCGCTACGGGAAATTTGTATGCGAGCCGCTGGAGCGTGGATACGGAACGACGTTTGGCAACAGCCTGCGCCGTATCCTCCTCTCTTCCTTGCAGGGCGCGGCCGTTACTTCTATCCGCATTGACGGCGTGCTTCATGAATTTTCGACGATTCCGGGAGTTCGCGACGACGTCACGAACATTATTCTGAACCTGAAATCCCTGTGTCTCAAAATGTATTCCGACGAGCCCAAAGTCATTCGTCTCGATATCGATGGGGCGAAAGATGTGACGGCTGCCGACATTACGGTGGATTCGGATGTTGAGATTCTGAACCCTGATCTCCATATCGCGACGCTGAACGACGAAGGGTCGCTTCACATGGAGATGACGGTGGAGCGGGGACGCGGCTATGCTCCGGCGGAGAAAAACAAGAAAGCGGATCATGTCATCGGCGTCATTCCGATCGACTCCATTTTCTCGCCGATTCTGCGCGTGAATTATACGGTCGCCGATACGCGCGTCGGCAACGTCACCGACTATGACAAGCTGACGCTGGAAGTCTGGACTGACGGATCCATTCGTCCGGAAGAGGCGCTCAGCAGAGCGGCCAGCATCTTGATCATGCACCTGAAGCTGTTCCAGAACATGGCGGGCATGACCGAAGAAGAAGAAGAAAAAGAAGGAACCTTCATCGAGCCGCAGGAAAACGACACGGCGAAGGTTTTGGAAATGACAATCGAGGACTTGGATCTTTCCGTTCGTTCGTACAACTGCCTGAAACGCGCCAACATCAACACGGTTGCGGATTTGACGGCGAAGACGGAAGAAGAAATGATCAAGGTCAGGAATCTTGGCCGGAAGTCGCTTGAAGAGGTCAAGAAGAAGCTGCAGGAACTCAACCTGTCGCTTTCGCAAGGGGAAAATTAAGGAAGGAAAGAGGGAAGATCCATGTATAGAAAATTGGGACGCGATTCCAGCGCACGTAAGGCGCTCTTTCGCAGCGTTCTGACCGCTTTCTTCCGGCATGGCCGGATTGAGACGACGGAGGCCAAGGCGAAAGAAGTCAGCGGCCTTGCAGACCAGCTTATCACGCTGGCAAAACGTGGCGATCTCGCCGCGCGCCGTACGGCGATTGCGCGCCTCTACGATGAGGACGTCGTCAGAAAGCTGTTCAGTGAAATCGCTGAGAAGTACAAGGATCGTCAGGGCGGCTATACGCGCATTCTGAAGCTCGGCCCCCGTCGCGGTGACGCGGCGCCGATGGCTGTGCTCGAGCTCGTGTAATTTGTCGGGCGGTTAACCTTTCTGTTCACGAATGGCAGGGCAGATATTCCCCGCCGCCGGTATTCAGGCGGCGGGGTTTTGTCTTTCTGAAGGGAGATGCGACAGATGGAACGTCACGGACTTGTAATCGTACACACGGGGGACGGTAAAGGAAAAACGACTGCCGCGCTGGGACTTGCGCTCCGCGCGTGGGGCGACGGGCTTCGTGTTTTGATTTTGCAATTCATCAAGGGCGGTCAACGCTACGGCGAGCTGGACGCCATCGCGGCGCTTAAAAACGTGCGCGATACCATTGAAGTGCGTCAATGCGGCCTCGGGTTTACCAAGCGGGACGAGGCACGAAAGCCGGAACATATCAAGGCGGCGCAGGAGACGCTTCGGGAAGCGAAAGACGAAATGCTGTCCGGCGCATGGGATCTCGTCATTCTGGACGAAATCAACTATGCGGTCAAGTTTGGACTGCTCGACGTTCAAGAGGTTTTGGCGCTGCTGCAAGAAAAACCTTCGCAGCTTCATCTCGTTTTGACCGGCCGTGACGCGCGCCCCGAGATTGTCGAGGCCGCCGACCTTGTTACGGAAATGCATCTCGTCAAGCATCCGTTCAAGAAAGGAATCAAAGCGCAAAAGGGAATCGAATTTTAACACATTCAAAATACGGAATCTAAACCACTCGTTCGCGGGTGGTTTATTTTTTTGCGACAAATGGCGATATGTATTGGCAGTCTGCAGATAGGTATTTCGGGAAGGGAAGCAGGAATGATATGTCTGGCGGCGAATCCTAATGTGAGGGAGGAACGCAATCATGGACAAGATCGACAAACTTCGCCAAATCCTCAAGGAAAGCAAGAACGTCGTCTTCTTTGGCGGCGCGGGCATGTCCACGGAATCGGGCGTGCCGGATTTTCGCAGCGCGAACGGCATATACAGCCGAAGGCTCAATCAGGAATTTCGTCCGGAAGAAATGGCGTCGCACAGCTTTTTCGTGAATCATACGGAAGCCTTTTTCGAGTTCTATCGCGAACACCGGATTTTCCGAAACATTCAGCCCAACGCCGGTCATAAAGCGTTGGCGGCGTTGGAGCGGCGCGGCATACTGAAAGCCGTCGTCACCCAGAACATCGACGGGCTGCATCAGCTCGCCGGCTCGAAAACCGTCTATGAGCTCCACGGCTCGATTCTGCGCTGGCCGTGCGTTCAATGCGGCAAGGTCTATCCCGTGGATTACGTCCTGCAGGAAGAAAATAAGCCCGTCCCGCATTGTGAGGACTGCGGCGGCATTGTCAGGCCGGGCGTCGTCCTCTATGAGGAAGGGCTGGATTCCGATGTTGTGGAACACGCCGTTCGCGCAATCAGCGAGGCGGACACGCTGATTGTCGGCGGCACGTCGCTTGTGGTCTATCCGGCGGCGGGATTGATCGACTATTTTGAGGGGCGGCATCTCGTACTGATCAATAAGAGCGAGACGAAAGCGGATGCGCGGGCGGAGCTCGTCATACGCGACGCCATCGGCGAAGTATTGTCGAAAGCTGTGGAATCGCTTTAACGGGAACAAAGAATTAAGAAAAGAACATTGTGTAGGATGACATGGTCTTCAAAGAAGGAATTCAAAATCGCGATGGTGAAATTTAAGATAAGTTTTTGTAATCTGAAGGAATTTTGATTTGTTACATTTTGGGGCGATAATTGCCGCTGATTAAGAACGTAATTACAGGCGTATCAATGGAGGCTTGCGATTTATGGCACAAAGAACCGTTGCACAGTGTGATGGAAAGCTTATAGGCATAGAGACCATTTTTACGATTGTTGACGGACGTCAGATTAACATACCGGATAAACTGAAAGAGTTACGGGCAAAAAGCCGGAACAATGAATTGTTTTGTCCATGCGGATGCGGAGCAAATCTTATTCTTGTAGCCGGGGATAAGAACCTTCGGGAGCAGCATTTCAGAATCAAAGAAGCTGATTCTTTTCAAGATTGCCACATGATTACAGAAGGCAGGACATCTGTTGATTCAAAGATTGTTCTTAAATGTTGGCTGGATGATAATTTTCATGCGGATGATCTGGAAACACGGGTTTCTGTATCTGCAATATCGGATAGTACAAGAAAGTACGAGTTTTCATTTATTTCCCGAAGTCACAAGATGGCACTTAACTATTGCTATGATAGGGTAAACCTTTCAGATGAAAAGCTTCAGATTCTGGAAGAAAATGCAAACGGAATCAGTATCATTCATGTAGTTGATGTTTTGAACGGCGGCTGCAAAGGACAGTATCCGGAAGGACTGATGAAAGTTCAAAACAGGCAAGGGTATTGCTTGTTATTGACGGTAAAAGAATCGGATTACGATAAGGCCAATCTGAAAGCGGTTTTTTATGAAAAGAATATTGACGGGGTCTGGGAGGAGACAACAATTGCGGATGGTTTCTTAAAAGAGTTTAGGGTGTCGCCGGACGGAAGCATCGTCTTTAAAGGGAAGGGCTTGACGGAACTTCTTGGTTTTGCTAAGAAGCGTTTTTCGGAAGGGCTTGATGCCGAAAGGAAAAGAAGAGAAGAAGCTGAAAAACAGCGTGCAGAATATTTATTGAGGCAGCAGCAGCTTGAAGTAGAACGTAGGAAAGAGGAACAAAAGAAAAGGCAAGAGAAAACAGAGAAGCACCGTGCTGAAGAGGCAGAGGCGCAGAGATGCGATGAAGAAGAATTGAGAAGTATCGAAGAACGCTTAAACCAGCAAGAAAAACAAGTGAGGGATTCAGATGACAATAGGTGGATTAGGTGTGAATTTTGTGGAAAAAATGCAAAGGAATCGGAGTTCTCTTCCTATGGCGGAGCTATAGGAGTTCATCTGAATCTTGGTACCTGCAAGGAATGTTCTGATAATAATCCGGCAGCTAAACCGTTATACGATGTCAATTTATCGGAGAAGCCTAAAAAGGTATATGATTCGACCATCTGTCCGGAGTGTGGAAAGGAGCTTGTGAAGCGGGACGGTAGAAACGGAAGCTTTATCGGATGCTCGGGAT
The DNA here is from genome assembly GCA_902782705.1 of uncultured Selenomonadaceae bacterium. GTDB lineage: Bacteria > Bacillota > Negativicutes > Selenomonadales > Selenomonadaceae > RUG12372. The sequence continues at coordinate 483 of CACZOL010000231.1, read as the reverse complement.
TTCCAAAGTGCAGATATTCGAGGTCAATTAAGTGATAATGGCCCAATCGCGAGCGAGACTGTATTTTTTACACCTTTCGCACTACGTCAATACAAGCGTAGAGTAACCTTTATGAAAATCTATATTATATAGATTTTCAGTTGATAATTGCTAAATTGGCCTTCCCCTTGAGGGGAAGGTGTCGCGCGAAGCGCGACGGATGAGGTGTTATAGTGCAACGACGTTCCACCTCTCCCACCGCCTGCGGCGGTCCCCCCTCCCCTCAAGGGGAGGGCTTAGGAGATCGCGATTTTTAATCACAATTTATATATATGTATTTCTATTTCGCCGTAAACATTGTATTTTTTCTAGCTGGGGCGTGTTGCGCGGAACGACTTAAAATACATTCCGATTTTCTTTCACATCGCGTATAGACAGGGAATCTTTTTCCACTTGGCAGGGCAGATGCAATATTTTTACGCCCGCTTTTTGGGCTTCATCCAG
>CACZOL010000230.1 GCA_902782705.1 uncultured Selenomonadaceae bacterium | reverse complement strand
GTCGCCAGCGTCTGGGATTCGCGCTGGATCTTCACGCCCTCCTTCGCCTCGATGGCCTGATGCAGGCCGTCCGAATAACGGCGCCCGAACATCAGTCGTCCGGTGAACTCGTCGACGATGACGACTTCGCCGTCGCGCACCACATAATCGCGGTCGCGGTGCATGATCGCTTTCGCGCGGAGCGCCGCCGTGAAGCAGTGGGAGTACTCGATATTCTCCGGCGCGTAAAGGTTCTTCACGCCGAGCATCTGCTCAATCTTGTGGACAGACTCGTCGCTGGGCGCAACGGTCTTCTGCTTCTCGTCCACGGTATAGTCCTCGCCCTGACGGAGCGTCGCCACCGCCTGCGCCATGCGCGCATAAACCTCCGTGGACTTGGCGCCCGGACCGGAAATGATTAGCGGCGTGCGCGCCTCGTCGATCAGGATCGAGTCCACTTCGTCCACGATGGCGAAATTCAGATCGCGCTGAACCATCTGGTCGGAAGAGATGACCATATTGTCGCGCAGATAATCGAAGCCGTACTCGTTGTTCGTGCCGAACGTCACGTCGCAGCTGTACGCATATTTGCGCGCCGGAAAGTCAAGGTCGTGCTCGATGAGTCCCACCGAAAGGCCGAGAAATTTATAAAGGTGTCCCATCCATTCGCTGTCGCGCCGCGCCAGATATTCGTTGACCGTGACCATGTGAACGCCCTTGCCGGTCAGCGCGTTCAAATAAACGGGCAGCGTCGCGACCAGCGTCTTGCCTTCACCCGTTTTCATCTCGGCAATCTTGCCCTCATGCAGGCACATACCGCCGATGAGCTGCACGTCAAAATGGCGCATACCGAGAACGCGCCGCGACGCCTCGCGGCAGACTGCAAACGCTTCCGGCAGGATATCGTCCAGTGTCTCGCCCGCTGCGAGCCGTTCCTTGAATTTATCCGTATTCGCAGCCAGCGACGAATCCGTCAGATTCTGCAAGCCCGCCTCCAGTGCATTGATCTTGTCGACGGTAAGCTGCATACGCTTAAGTTCTTTATCGTTGTTGTCCCCTAAAAATCGTTTCAGGAATCCCCACAAAGCCGAACCACTCCTCAAAAATCCTTCTTATATGAATTTGGCAACACTAACTTCTGATTGTATCAGACAATGCCGCATAAGTCAAAGTCAAAGCGCCCAAAACGCAAAAAAGATTTGCTCAAGATTTCCGGCTTTTTCCAGACGAAAAGGAAATATTTTCAAAAACATGCCCGTCCGGCAGGATTTTTTTCGTGCGCCGCGAAATATATCCTACAGAAGAAATACGCGGAGAGGAGGCGGAAGCCGTGCTTATCAGGAACGTTTGCGCGATTGCGTTATATTGCCAGCACTGCGGCAGCATCCATATCCATGACGTTCCCTTTTTTGCTTTTGAGCCGTCGTCAGCCATTGTCTGCGAGAGCTGCGGTCATGAAAAAGCGCGGCTCCTCCGTCTCCCGCGCGGCCGCATCGCTGTCGAAGCGGCCTGCGTCGTCTGCGGAACGGCGAATCGCTTCGTATATTCGCTTCGCCGGCTTCGTCACACCGGACTCGAAAAAATTTACTGCGCGACGGATCGCTTCGAGCTCGGCTATATCGGGCGGCGCAAACGCATCGAAGAGCTTATGCGGTTCAATCAATCGGAATTCGAAGCGCTGCACCCTTACGACGGAAAGAATTTCATTGAGAAACAGCGCATCCTGCTCGAAGCGCTGAACCGCATTCATGATATGGCGCGAAGCGGCGACATCGTCTGTCCTTGCGGCAGCGAAGAATTGACGGCGGACGTCCACGGCAGCTTCATCCTTCTCGAATGCGAACACTGCGGCAGTTTCAGTGTAGTCCGTGCGGAAAACGCCGACGACTTGGAGCGGCTCCGCTTCGGCGTCGGACTGCGCGCGCCGAACCGCGCATAAACGTGCTGCAACAAAAGGCGTTCCCTGACAATCGGGGAACGCCTTTTTGATTTCCATGAAGGAAAGTTGACAAAGATATGGCAAGAAAATCATATTATCATGCCATATCTTTTGATTTACAGTTGTTCTTTCCTGGTGTATAATAATAATCTATATTGTGGAAATTCTGCCTCGGTCACAGAGAAAATTTGGGCAGCGTTTTGAAGCATATTAATTATTGACGGGGGGACTTTTTTTATGGGAAAGAAAATGAAGACGATGGACGGCAACACGGCGGCAGCGTACATCTCGTATGCGTTTACCGACGTCGCGGCCATCTATCCGATTACACCGTCTTCGCCGATGGCGGAGCATGTAGACGAAATGGCGGCGCGCGGAGAGAAAAATCTCTTCGGTCAGCAGGTGCGCGTCATTGAGCTTCAGTCCGAGGGCGGCGCGGCCGGCGCGGTGCACGGCTCGCTCCAGGCCGGAGCGCTGACGACGACCTACACGGCGTCGCAGGGCATGCTCCTGATGATCCCGAATATGTATAAGATCGCCGGCGAGCTTTTGCCGGGCGTATTCCATATCAGCGCGCGCGCACTGGCGGCCTCGTCGCTGAACATTTTCGGCGACCATCAGGACGTCATGGCGGCGCGGCAGACCGGTATCGCAATGCTGGCCGAGTCCAGCGTGCAGGAAGTCATGGACATCGGCGCGGTCGCCCATCTCGTCGCGATCAAAGGCCGTGTACCGTTCATCAACTTCTTCGACGGCTTCCGCACCTCCCATGAGATTCAGAAAATCGAGACGATCGACTATGCCGACCTCGGCAAGCTCCTCGATTGGGACGCGGTGGAAGCGTTCCGTCATCGCGCGCTGAACCCCGATCACCCCGTCATGCGCGGCACGGCGCAAAATCCGGACATTTACTTCCAGACCCGCGAAGGCGTCAACGAATACTATACGAAAATCCCCGAACTCGTCGAAGAAGCGATGGCGGAACTCGCGAAAATCACGGGCCGCGAGCATCACATTTTCGACTATTACGGCGCGAAAGACGCGGAGCGCGTGATCATCGCCATCGGCTCCGTTACCGAGGCCGCGGCGGAAGCCGTCGATTACCTGACCTCGCAGGGCGAAAAAGTCGGCGTCGTGTCCGTCCATCTTTATCGCCCGTTCTCGGTCAAGCATTTCTTGAACGCCGTTCCGAAGACGGCAAAGAAGATTGCCGTTCTCGACCGTACGAAAGAGCCGGGCGCACTGGGCGAGCCGCTCTATCTCGACGTAAAAGCCGCGTATTATGACGCGCCGGAGTCCCCTGCCATCGTCGGCGGCCGCTACGGCCTCGGCGGCAAAGACGTGACGCCGGATCAGCTTTTCGGCGTATTCGAAGAGCTGAAGAAAGACGCGCCGAAGAACGGCTTCACCATCGGCATCGAAGACGACGTGACGCATCTTTCCCTCGCGCCCGCGCACTCCGACGTCGACCTGACGCCGGAAGGCACGACGGCCTGCAAATTCTGGGGCCTCGGCTCAGACGGCACGGTCGGCGCGAACAAGTCGGCCATCAAGATTATCGGCGACAACACAGACATGTACGCGCAAGCTTATTTTGCTTACGACTCGAAGAAGTCCGGCGGCATCACGATGTCGCACCTGCGTTTCGGCAAGCTGCCGATTCGCTCCCCATACCTTATCAACAAGGCAAACTTCATTTCCTGCTCGAAAGAATCTTACGTTCATCAATACGACCTTCTCGCAGGCATCAAGGACGGCGGCACGTTCCTCCTCAATACGACTTGGAAAGAATCGGAGCTCGGTGAGCACCTGCCCGCGTCCATGAAGCGCACGCTTGCGGAAAAGCATGTCAAATTCTACATCATAAACGCCGTCGAGGCGGCACAGGAGCTTGGACTCGGCGGACGCTTCAACATGATCATGCAGTCGGCGTTCTTCAAGCTGGCGGACATCATTCCGCTGGACAAGGCCGTCAAATATCTGAAGGATTCCGTCGTTACGTCTTACGGCAACAAGGGGCAGAAAGTTATCGACATGAACAATGCCGCCATCGACAAAGGCATTGACCCGGCGGCGCTGATCGAAGTCAAAGTTCCTGCGGATTGGGCGAAAGCCGAGGACGCGCCCGCGCCGAAAAAGGACGTTCCGGAGTACATCACGGCGGCACAGGAAATCATGAACCGGCAGGAAGGCGAAAAATTGCCGGTCAGCACCTTCGAGAAGCTCGGCGTCGTAGACGGCACCTTCCCGTGCGGCACGTCGGCTTATGAGAAGCGCGGAATCGCAATCGACGTGCCTGAGTGGCAGCCCGACCTCTGTATCCAGTGCAACCAGTGCTCGTTCGTCTGCCCGCACGCGGCCATTCGCCCGATCCTGATGACGGCGGACGAGAAGGCGAACGCCCCCGAAGGCACGCCGGCGATTCCCGCTCTCGGCGCGAAAGATATGTTCTTCACGATGGCCGTCTCGCAAATGGATTGCCTTGGCTGCGGCAACTGCGCCGAAATCTGCCCCGCACCGAAAGGCAAGGCGCTTGTCATGAAGCCCTTCGGCACGCAGGAGCACAAGCAGCCTGTCTTCGACTACGGCGTGAACAAAGTCGCTCCGAAGCAGAACCCGATGAACAAGAAGACCGTCAAGGGCAGCCAGTTCGAGAAACCGCTTCTCGAATTCTCCGGCGCCTGCGCAGGCTGCGGCGAGACGCCGTACGTCAAGCTCGTCACCCAGCTTTTCGGCGACCGCATGATGATCGCGAACGCTACGGGCTGCTCGTCAATCTGGGGCGCGTCCGCTCCGGCTATGCCGTACACGACGAACCATCTCGGACAAGGTCCGGCTTGGGCCAACTCTCTCTTTGAGGACGACGCGGAATTCGGCCTTGGCATGTTCCTCGGCACGAAAGCCGTCCGCGACGCGTTGGCGTCCCTCGTCGCAGAGGCCATAGACGCAGGCAAGGGCTCCGACGAGCTCCGCGCGGCTATGACCGAATGGAAGGAAAAGATGAACGTAAGCGACGGCACCCGCGACCGCGCAGCGAAGCTGACCGCGCTGCTTGAAAAAGAAAAAGGCGGCGACGCGTTGCTCGCAAAGATTTACGATAAGCGTGACTTCCTCGTCAAGCGCTCCCAGTGGAT
>CACZOL010000229.1 GCA_902782705.1 uncultured Selenomonadaceae bacterium | reverse complement strand
CAGCACTTTCTGGACCTCGCCCACCGACGGCATCTGGGACATGACCTCGTCGACGAGCGTCTCGTTCGTCTTCTTGAGATTGTCCACGAGATCCTGCGTCTCCTTGCGGCCAAGGATCTCGTCCGCATGCGCCTTGATAACCTCGGTCAGATGCGTCGCGAGCACCGACACCGCGTCGACGACCGTGTAGCCGTTGAGCTCCGCCTGCTCGCGCTGCTGCTCCGTGATCCAGAGCGCCGGAAGCCCGAAAGCAGGCTCGATGGTCTCGATACCGGGCACTTCCTCGAACACCGTCCCCGAATTCATCGCAAGGAAGTGATCAAGTAATAATTCGCCCTTTGCTATCTCAATTCCTTTTAATTTTATAATATATGCGTTAGGTTTTATTTGAATATTATCTCGGATGCGGATCGTCGGCACGACAAGACCGAGCTCCAAAGCGCACTGACGGCGGATCATGACGATGCGCTCCAAGAGGTCGCCGCCCTGTCCGGTATCGACCAGCGGAATCAAGCTGTAACCGATCTCGAGTTCCATCGGGTCGACCTGCAAAAGCGAAACGATATTTTCCGGTTTTGTGGCCGCCTGTTTCTCCTTGGCCGCCTGCTGCTTCTGCTCTTCCGCCTGCTGCTCCACGCCCGCTTCCGTCGACTGGCGGAGCGAATAGCCGATAAATCCGGCAATCAGGCACAGGACAAAGAACGGGATTCCCGGCAGGCCCGGCACGATCGCCAGCAGGAGCAGCACGCCGGAAGCGATGAAAAACACGCGGGGATTCTTGAAAAGCTGGGATACGAGATCGACGCCGAGGTTGTCGCCCGTCGACGCCGAACGCGTGACGATGATACCCGTCGCCGTGGAAATCAAAAGCGCCGCGATCTGCCCGACAAGGCCGTCGCCGACCGTCAGCAGCGTGTAAGTCTGGAGCGCCTGCATCGCCGACAAGTTCCGCATCAGCATGCCGATGATGAACCCGCCGCCGATATTGATCAGCGTAATGATAATCGACGCGATCGCGTCGCCCTTGACGAACTTCGAAGCACCGTCCATAGCGCCGTAAAAATTCGCCTCGTTCTGTATCTTCTCACGCCGCCGCTTTGCCTCGGCGTCCGAAATCGCGCCCTGATTCAGGTCGGCGTCGATGGCCATCTGCTTACCGGGCATCGCGTCCAGCGTAAAGCGGGCCGCGACCTCGGAGACGCGCTCCGCGCCTTTCGTGATAACGACGAACTGGATGACGACGAGAATCAAGAATACGATAAAGCCGACGACGGCATTGCCGCCCACAACGAAGTTGCCAAATGCGGTAATGACCTCGCCGGCATACCCTTCCAGAAGAATCAGGCGCGTCGAGGAAATATTCAGCGCCAAACGAAAGAGTGTCGTAATCAGGAGGAGCGACGGGAAAACCGAAAAGTCCAGCGCCTCCGAATTGTAGATCGTCACCAGCACGATAACGAGCGACAGCGTGATATTCACACACAGCAATATGTCAAGGAGCATTGTCGGCAACGGAATGATCATCATCAGAACAATCATGATCAGGGTGGCCGCAATCAGCACATCGCTATGCTGTTGTATGAATCCGCCCTTCCCTTCCATGTCCCGGCTCCTTTGGCTCTATAATTCTCGCCGCGCCCGTGCCGCGGATCATCCGGCGTAGCGGTATGGGTGTTTGAGATGGTACACATAGGCGAGAACTTCCGCCACCGCCTTGTAAAGCTCCGGCGGCACCGTACCGCCGATCTCCACCGACGCGTATAGCGCGCGGGCAAGCGGCTTGTTCTCAACGATCGTGACGCCCGTTTCACGAGCGACGTCCTTGATCTTCAAGGCCACATAGTCTTGGCCTTTCGCTATGACCTCCGGCGCGCGCATTCCCTCCGCGTATCGAAGCGCCACCGCAAAATGCGTCGGGTTCGTCACGATGACGTCCGCTTTCGGCACCTCGCGCATCATGCGGGACATTGCCATTTCCCGCTGTTTCTGGCGAATCTTGCCCTTGATCTGCGGATCGCCTTCCATCTGCTTGAACTCTTCCTTGACCTCTTGCTTGGTCATCTTGAGTTGTTCATTGTGATCCCATTTCTGGTACATATAATCAAGAATCGCCAGCGCGAAGAAAATCGCGCATATCTTGAACGCCATCATGAAAATGAT
>CACZOL010000228.1 GCA_902782705.1 uncultured Selenomonadaceae bacterium | reverse complement strand
GGAAAACGTCTGGTCCGACTCGACGGTCTGCGCGATGACGAACCACGATCTGGAAGGAAAACTCGAAACGGCCTGAGATTGCAGCGAAAGACGATCTTTCCGCACGATAGACAACCTAACGCCTGAATCAGAGAAATAAACAAAGGAGCCTCCCATACGGGAGGCTCCTTTGTTTTGCCCGAAGTTCATCACGCTTCGGACGAAGTGAAATCTTTCTTTGATGTGAGTATAGCATAAACAGGAAAAAAATGCTATATTGTTTTTCGGCTCCCTCCTGAAAGGAGGTGATGAAGTGAAATCTTTCTTTAGATTAATATCAACAAGCAGCGTGAACCCAATCGGCTTCATTCCTCATACCTGCATATTTTCCCGCATCTCGCGGTAGAGGATCGCGCCCAGCGCGTGCATGACGGCGTTGTATTTCGCCGTGTCCTCGAACAACGAAGTATAGGTTTCATGAGACTCCATGTAGCTGTCGTTCGCCGCAGTCCCGAAGGCTTTCGGGAAAATGCTCCCCATGAAAATCTGCGGGTCGCTGGTTTGTGCCGATTTTTTGAGCTTTTTGTTTTCCATCAGCTTCGACCGGAGCGCGGTCAGCATGACCCGGTCCGCGTCGGTGAACTGCCCTTTGTACTGCTCGTTGATTTTCTCGATGATTTCGTCCAGCGGATGCTTTTCCTCCGGCTTCGCCGCCCCTTTGGGAGGAGCCGTCTTATATACGCCGTGCCCCTCGCCGCCCAATGGGATTGTTCCCTCAAAAGTCTTTTGCAGCTTGTAATATTCGAGCTTGAGCTTCCCCTCGAGGTCGATCATCTGCGTTTTCTCGGGCGGGATCAGTCCGAGCAGATAACGGAGAAACGCATACTCTCGGTGCAACTCCTTGTCGAACATCCGCGCTACTTGCGAGATATAGCCGTACCATTTGATCATGTTCCGGCACAGGCGGCGGAACTGGTAGCGCCCGTCGGGCGCAAGCTGATTATAGCGGTCGGCCACGGGCTTCAAGATGCTCGTCATGCGTCCCATCGCCCGGTCGTCCTGCGCTCCGTAGCCGAAATACTCTTTCGCGAACGCGGCAATCTCCTCGTCCGAATAGACGGAATACCCCCGCAGCTCCTTCTGCACCCGATAAAGAAGATCGGTATTGACCTCGCCCTCCAGCATCGTTTCCTGATAGAAAGGTTGGAACGCTTCCTGTATATCCTCCTTCGTGTTGACGAAGTCCAGCACAAAGGTGTCCGTCTTGCCGGGGAACATGCGGTTCAGGCGGGAAAGGGTCTGCACCGCCTTGACGCCCCGCAGCTTCTTGTCCACGATCATCGTGTGGAGCAGCGGCTCGTCGAAGCCCGTCTGGAACTTCTCCGCCACGATCAGCACATGGAAATTCTCGCGAAACTCTGCTTTTGTTTGCGTCTCCCCGATATGACTGCCGTCGGGTCGGATATTCAGCTTCGCCTCGGTGTACTCCTCGCCGCCGTCCTCCACCGAGCCGGAGAACGCCGCCAAAACGCCCACGTCGTTATACCCCTTTTCCTCGATGTACCGCTTGCACTCATGGAAATAGCGCACCGCCGCCAACCGCGACGACGTGACGACCATCATCTTGCCGCGCCCGCCGATTTTCTGCCGCGTCGTCCCCATATAGGTCTCCACGATAATCTGCGCTTTCTGCGAAATATTATAGGGGTGCAGATTCTGGAATCGTCGGATAATCTTGGCGGCACGGCTGCCCGGTACATCGGGATTGTCCTCGATGGTCTTGGCGATCTTGAAGCAGGTGTCGTAAGTCATATAGTTTTGCAGCACGTCGAGGATAAAGCCTTCCTCGATGGCCTGCCGCATCGAATAAATATGGAACGGGCGAAAACCGCCGCCCTCCTGCTCCGTGCCGAACATCTCCAGCGTCGTGGCCTTCGGCGTGGCAGTGAAAGCGAAGAAGGAAAGATTCTTGTGCCGCCCGTGGGTTGTCATCTCCTGCACCAACTTGTCCGTGCGGTCAATCTCCTCCTCCGCTTTGCCCTCGATTTCCGCGTATTCCCTCAGCGCTTCCTCGGTGTCGGCCAGCGCCGCTTTCAGCTTCAAGGCGGACGTACCCGTCTGCGACGAATGGGCCTCGTCCACGATAACGGCATAATTCCTGCCTTTGCCGCTGTCCACTTCCTGATAGATCACGGGGAACTTTTGCAGCGTGGTAACGATGATACGGGCGCCCGCATTGATCGCGTCCCGCAAATCACGGCTCGTCTTGCCGTCGCCGATAGTCTCCACCGCGCCTAACGTATGATCGAAGCCGGAAATCGTTTCCTGTAATTGCGCGTCAAGCACCGTCCTGTCCGTCACCACGACGACGCTGGAAAAGACGGCGTTGTTGTCTTTGTCATGAAGGGACGCGAGCCGATACGCCGTCCACGCGATGGAGTTCGACTTGCCCGAGCCCGCAGAATGCTGGATCAGATAATTGTGCCCTGCACCGTGCGCCTGCACATGGGCGACCATTTTCCGCACCGCATCGAGCTGATGGTAACGCGGGAAAATCAGCTTTCTTTGACGTTCGACCTTCTCCGTACCGTCCGCCAACAGCTTCTTTTCTTCCGTCACTTGCAGATGGATGAACTTCTGCAGGATATCCATCATGCTGTCTTTTTGAAAGACCTCTTCCCAAAGGTAGGCCGTCGGGTAGCCGTGTTCGTTCGGCGGGTTGCCCTTGCCGCCGTCGCGCCCCGCGCCATTCGAGCCTTGGTTGAAAGGCAGGAAGCTCGTTTTCTTTCCGCGAAGCTCTGTCGTCATGTAGACGTCCGTATGATCCACGGCAAAGTAGCCGAGAATCCGCTTGTTGAACTGGAAGCAAACCTCCCTCGGATCGCGGTCATACATCCACTGCGTCTTGGCGTTGTCCACGCTCTGCCCCGTGTACTGGTTCTTCAACTCGAAAGCAAAGACCGGAATCCCGTTTAGCACCAGCACCATATCCACGCTCTTTTTCGTGTCGGCACTGAAATACCATTGGCGATAGCAGTCCACACGATTCTTCGCATACAGGGCCGCTGCCGTCTGATTCAGGGACGATTCGGGCTTGAAATAGCAAACGCGGAACGGGATGCCCCGATGCTTGAAACCATGACGCACTACCGACACAAGGCCGTCCATATCGCAGGCATTATTGAAGGCCGCGCAGAATTTTCGCACAGGGTCGATCTTGTTGGCGTTCTCGAACCGCGCCCATTCCTTCGGCTGCGTTTTCTTGATGAAGGTAATCAACGTATCGACATACAGCCCCGCTTTCGGGTCGTAAACGTCCGCGCCCTTCGTATAGCCGCCCGCAGAGGACAAAAACGCCGCCTCGATGTCGGACTCAAACCGCTTTTCATTCGTCGCGTCAATGGCCATAACAGTAACCCTCTCTTATGCTACAGAGACCATTCGCCTGGATGTTACAGGACTAGGATTGCGCAAACGATTTTTCATTGTTTGCTTCAATACTAAGGTAACACTGGGATTACTGTTTTTGATGGAAATATTGTTTTTT
>CACZOL010000227.1 GCA_902782705.1 uncultured Selenomonadaceae bacterium | reverse complement strand
GTCATCGTAATAGAGGTCCCAACGGCAGCGGATCGAGGCGAGGCCGTGGGTCAATCCTTCGGGAATCGGCGCGTTGTAAGCGATGAAGTCCACACCGAGGCGGTCCGCCGTTTCCGCGGCTGCGGCGTCGTCCTGATGGTAAGTGATGAGATCAGCGCCTTTTTCTCGAATCAGCCGTTCCGCCAGCGCCGCTTCCTTTTGCGGGTTTTCCCAGTCTCCTGTCCAAGCGACGACGACTTTGATGTTGGGATTCATGCTCTGCGCGCCGAGCGTAAACGCATTGATGCCACGGTTTACTTCCGCGTTCGGCATGGCGGCTACATAGCCGATGACGCCGGATTTCGATTTCATTCCGGCCAGTGCTCCGGCGAGATAGCGCGCCTGATAAAGCCGCACGAAATACGCGGTCATGTTTGACGAGTGCGCTTCCGAGGAAGTTGCCGCAAAGGCGACGTCCGGATATTTTCCGACCAGATTGCGAAGCTCGGCAGGGTAGCCGAAGCTCGCAAGCAGGATCAGACCACAGCCCTTTTCCGTCAGCTCGCGCACAGCGGCGGGACATTCTCCGGTCCCCTCGCGCACATGGTCGCGCACGATAAGCTCCGCGCCGCGCGCGTCGCAGGCGGCGCGGACGCCCTCGTAATGGGATGCGTTCCACCCCGGCGCGTGAATGTCCCCGAGAATGATAAACCCGATTTTCGGGGCAGTCGCTTCAGGCTCTGCGCTGAAACGGAATACCGCGGCGATGAAAAGTATCGCCGCCAGCGCAAAAACTGCAAGCTTGAGTCTGTTTCCGCTTTTTTCTTTTACAGGCTCCATAGAAATCGCATTCCTTTCTCAGCCCCGATTCTTTTTCTCTATACATCTATTACTTTACACCTATTTTTTTCGATGTCAAGAAAATCGCCGTGAACGACAAAAAGTCGCCGTGAACGACATGAAATTTGTCATTCACGGCGAAAATCTTGTTGTTCGCGGCATAAATTTTCTATATGGCATGAGTCCCAGTTGTTGTAATTTGCAATTCGCATAAGAAAAAATCTTCTGTACGAACTTCTGTATTGTACAAAGCTGAAAGAGTTGGAGCTTAGCATTTAATTTCTTTTTCAGTATGATATAATATATAAGGAAATATTTGTCATCTTGGATCGTTCGGGCTTTTTGGATAAGTTTGATTGGGGAGGAAAAGACAATGACCAAAAAACAGCTGTGGAAAAGAATTCAAATGACGTTTGCTGCCGGCGGCGTCATGATGGCAGTTCTTGCGTCGCCAATGGCTGTTCCGACGGCGCAGGCGTTCGGATGGGGAGAGGTCCTTGGCGGCCTTATCGGCATTAGCAGCACCTATAATTATTACCTCAACGGTCTGCTGAATTTGGGCAACGACCCGAAACAGCAGAACATGTTCCTGGAGCAGGATATGGCGGAAAACGGGCGCTGCTACGATGAAGAGACGAACGAGGTCGTCACGAGCGTCATGGAACAGCTCATCAATCGCGGCGAATATGCGATGATGCCGAATTCCCTGCCGTTCCGTTGGCGTGTAAACAATGACGAGCGCTTCAACGCTTCCTGTAACATGGCGGACTATGTCAGCGTAAACCGCGGCACGGTCGAACAGCTGCATTTTAACCGTGACGAGCTGGCCGGCGTTCTCGCGCATGAAATGATCCATGGGCTCAAACAGCATGTCGCATACGATAATGCGAAAACCATCGCGACGCAGTACGGCGCGAGTCTCCTCCAGCAATCGACGGATGTCTTGACGGGAACGCTTATCGGGATTATCACGAATTACAATGCAGCGAAGAACTACACGGCGCCGCTGGAAAAGGAAGCGGACGAGTTGGGATTCTATCTGATGGCGTCGGCAGGCTTCAATCCCGGCGGGTTCCCCGCAATGGTTTCCCGTATGCCGGACAGCCCCAACGAGTCGCTCCTGAATCCGGACAACCATCCGGAGACACGCACACGTCTGGAGCGCGGCGCAAAATGGATGTCGGAATACGGATTCGGTCATGCGACGGTGCAGGGTTCGACAGTTTTGCTGGACGGGACGCCTCTGGTCACAATGCAGGCGGACGACACGCTGAGCGGTGTTGAACGTGCGTATTTTGTAGCGGGCAGTCTTGCGAAGGCTTTCCATGACAATCGTCTCGCGGCGTCGTGGTGTTTCCAGCCTGCGGGGGGGACGCTGAATTATCTGAATAACGACGAGGTGTATCGCCCGCTGAAGGACGCGGTGCGCGAGGCGGGGGCCGAAGCCCTGTTGCAGAAGCTTGTCGACGAGGCATACAGGAGCGATTCGAAGACCGGAAACCGCGAGAAGTATTTGGAAAAAGAGATGGAACTTCGCGAGGATATCCAAAAGGAAAAGCAGAAAGCGCTGAAAAAGTCGGATGAGAATATCGCTACCTATCAGCATAAGTCGGATGCGTACAATGTGCTCGGATTGCCAAAGCTTGCGGTCTTTGAAGCGAATCGTCTGCTGGCAGTCGACCCGAACAGCGCTTTCGCGCATGGCGAGATCGGCTGGGCGCATTACAACGAAGGAGATTACGCGGCGTCGGCCGAGGAGCATAAAAAGGCGATCACGATGGACCCGAACAGTAATTGGAATTACCTGCGGCTTGCTTATGCGTGTTCGGCACTTGGAGATACGGACGGGGCTCTCGCAGCTTGCGCAGTCTTGGATAGAAACGCGCCGGGCCGCTACAATGAGGAGTATTTGCTCAAGGGCAAGATCTATGACCAGCTAGGCGACATGGCCAACGCCCAGCGCGC
>CACZOL010000226.1 GCA_902782705.1 uncultured Selenomonadaceae bacterium | reverse complement strand
GCAACCACGACTTCATGCGCCGTCGAGAGCGCCTTGGCCAGCGCAGCCAGTCCCGGTGCGCCAATGCCGTCGTCGTTCGTCAAAAGAATCCTCATTTTTCTCCCTTTCAGTCCGATATGATCATCCGCATGCACTTCCGCACAGCGTCCTCCGGCACGTCCGACACTGCCCTGACACGCCCGATTCCTTCCATCAGGATCCATTTCACTTTTCCGTCCACGGTCTTTTTATCATGGAAAATCGACGCCATCATGCCGTCTTCCGTACAGCCCTCCGCCTTCGTCGGCAGGGAGAATCGCTGAAGCAGCTCGCAAAGCCGCGTCACTTCCGCGTCCCCGATCAGCCCCAGCTCGCGGCTCAAATAGGCCGCGCCCATCATACCGACGGCGACTGCCTCGCCGTGATTATAACGCACATAGCGCGTTTCCTTCTCGATAGCGTGGCCCATCGTATGGCCGAAATTGAGGATTGCACGCAGCCCCGCTTCGCGCTCGTCCTGCGAAACGACGTCCGCTTTGATTTCGCAGGAACGGACGACAAGATGCTCCAACGCTTCCAAGTGAAGCGCCAATACCGCGTCGGCGTGCTCCTCCAAATACGAAAAAAACGTTTCGTCGTAAATCACGCCATATTTGACGACTTCGCCCAGCCCTGTGAACAGCTCCCGCTTCGGCAGCGACGAAAGGCAGGAAAGGTCAATGAAAACGCGCTTGGGCTGATAAAATGCGCCGATCATATTTTTCCCGAGACGATGATTGACCGCGACTTTGCCGCCGACGCTGGAATCGACCTGCGCCAAAAGGCTGGTCGGTATCTGCACGAAAGGCACGCCGCGCATATACGTCGCGGCAATGAATCCGGCGAGATCGCCGACGACGCCGCCGCCCAGCGCGACAATCGCCGATTTCCGGTCAAGGCCTTGCTCGATCGCCTTCGTATAGACGCGCTCCGCCTCCGTCAGCGCCTTCGAGCTTTCCCCCGCCGGAACGAGATGAACTGCAGGCTGTTTGCCCGTGCGCCGCAGAATCTCCAAGATTTTTTCCGCGTAGAGCTTGCCCACGTTGGTATCGGAGAGAATCAGCGCCTTTGAGGAAAAACCGGCGCTCTCGAAAAAAGAAGCGATTTCCGTTTCCAGCCCGTCCCCGATCAAAATATCGTAGCCGTTTTCCGGCAAATCGACGCGCACCTTACGCACGAAGAATACCTCCCACCCGCAAAAAATCCATGATTTCCTCCGTCACCTGCATCGGCGACAGACGGCTCGTGTCCACGGCAAAATCGGCGCGTTCGTACATCTCGCGTCGGCTCTCCAAAAGCTCTTCCACCGCTTTCCTGCGGTCGTCCTGCCGGTCGAGCATGGGCCGCTCGCCGCGACGTCCCGTCCGATCCAAGATCGTTTCGACGTCTGCGGTCAGGCAGACGAGCACGCCGCGTGCTTTCAGCAGGCGAAGGTTTTCCTCATCCTTCACCGTCCCGCCGCCGGTGGCAATCACGACGCCCTTCCGTTCCGAAGTCTCCCGCACCGCTTCCCGCTCTTTTTCGCGGAAATACGCCTCGCCCTTCGACGCGAAAATTTCCGGTATGCTCGCGCCTTCTTTGTTCTCGATGTATTTGTCCAAATCGATGAACGCGCACCCGAGCCGCGTGGCCAACGCCTTGCCGCAGCTCGATTTTCCCGTTCCCATAAATCCGATCAGTATGAGATTCTTCGTCATCATTGAATCCTCTCCCGATACGCGCGAACCGCGTCCAACAAATCGCGCATCGAGTCGCCGCCGAATTTTTCCGTGACGGCGGCGGCAAGCGCAAGCGCCGTCATCGCCTCGCCGACCACGGAAGCCGCCGACACGGCGCAGACATCGCTTCTCTCCTTCGACGCCAGCACGGCTTCTTTCGTCGCGATGTCGACGGAATGAAGCGGCTGCATGAGCGTCGGGATCGGCTTCATGACCGCACGGACGACGATCGGCTCGCCGTTCGTCATGCCGCCCTCAAGGCCGCCGGCGTGGTTCGTTTTTCGCACGACGCGGCCTGCTTCGTCGTAAAACATCTCGTCGTGGGCGAGGCTCCCGGGAAGCGTCGCATAGCCGAATCCCTCGCCGATTTCCACACCCTTGATTGCCTGAATCGACATCATCGCGCCCGCCAGCTGCGCGTCGAGGCGGCGATCCCACTGGATATGGCTGCCGAGACCGACGGGCGCGCCCGTCGCGACAACCTCGAACACGCCGCCCAAGGTGTCGCCCGCTTCCTTTGCCCCGCGAATTTTTTCCTTCATGCGCTCTTCCGCTTCCGCATCGCGGCAATTCAGCTCCGAGGCCTCATTGCCCGAGCGTTTTTCCGCGTCGGCGGCGACGCCGCCGATATTGAGTACGCGGGAAGAAATCTCGACGCCGAGCGCCGCAAGGAACTGCTTGGCCACGCCGCCCGCCGCCACGCGCATCGTCGTCTCCCGCGCGCTGGACCGCTCCAAAATGTCTCGAATGTCTTCCCTGTCATATTTCCTGACACCCGTTAAATCCGCATGACCTGGCCGTGCCGCCGTAACCTTTTCTCCGGCAGGAGCGCCGAAAGCCGCCATGCGGTCCGTCCAGTTCGCAAAGTCCGCATTTCTCACCTGAATCGTGATCGGGCCGCCGAGCGTTTCCCCGAAGCGCACGCCGGACACAATCTCCGCCTTATCCGTCTCGATCTTCATGCGCCCGCCGCGCCCATAGCCTTGCTGGCGACGCGCGAGGTCGCGATTGATTTTCTCAAGATCGAGCCGCAGTCCCGCAGGAACCCCTTCCAAGATTGCCGTCAATACCGGCCCGTGAGATTCCCCCGCCGACAAAAAACGAAGCTGTGCCATTCTTTCTCTTCCTTTCAAAACAACCTTTATTTCTTCATTGATTCCGCGCATATATCCAAAGTTCTACTGTTCCCGTGAACACGCCGCCGTCGTCTGTTTTCCCCCGCACGGCGTCAATCTTCACGAATCGACCCTGCTGCTCCAGCGCGTACAGGAAATCGAGCAGCGCGAAATAATCGCCGCGCACGGAAAGCTTGAGTTTCTTTCCCGCGAAGCCGTCCATCTTTACCGTATCTCCCGGCGCAACGCCCAGAAAGGAGATACCGGCCGCCGCCGCTTTTTTCTCCGTTTCCGCCAAAAATGCGCCCTCGTCCATCGCTTCCGGTATCATCGCGCCAACGAGACGCGTCCGCGCGCCCATCGACCGGGCGTCTTTTTCCGGCGACGGATGCGCGCGCCGAAACGCCGACGCCTCCGCAATCTCCTGACGCAAGCGCGAAGTCTCTTCTTGTTTC
>CACZOL010000225.1 GCA_902782705.1 uncultured Selenomonadaceae bacterium | reverse complement strand
CGTCTTGTCGATATATCCGCGTTTTCGACTCTCCTCCATTAAGAGCCGAATCTCCGCTTCGGAGTGCGCATCCCCCTCCCCATCCGCAACGTCAACTCCTATGAACGTGCGAATAATCCAGTTTGCGAAATGATTCAAAAACCATACGAACGGATAAGTCAAGCGCTGGAACAAGAGGAGCGGCAAGGCCGTCATTAACAGCGTATCAAGCGGCCGTACGATGGAGATATTTTTCGGTACGAGTTCTCCAAGGATAATATGCGCCGCCGTAATCATGGAGAATGCAACAGCAAAAGCTGCAGTATGCAGACCGGCTCCGGTAACGCCGATTGCCGAAAGAGGCACTTGCAAGATCTCCGCAAGAAACGGCTCGCCTATCCAGCCGAGCGCCAGCGATACGAGAGTAATACCAAGCTGTGTCACCGACAATGAAACATCGATTTGATCGACGAGATGTTTCGCATATTCTGCTCGCTTGTTCCCTTTTGCAATGAGCTCTTCCAGCTGTGACAAGCGCACTTTAACAATGGTGAACTCCGCCGAAACGAAAAAGCCGTTCAGCACAATAAAAAGGGCTATCAATAAAAAGTTGATGACGATGGTAACGCCGTCCAAATACAAATACCTCCAAAAGCTTTCTTCCTATTTTATAACGAACTGCATTTTACGGCAAGGCAGGCTTTCCGTTCTCGTCGTCATACGTCGCCGTACAAGATGGATAATTCGTGCAGCCCCAAAATACGCCGTTTTTCCCGCGTACAAGACGAAGAGATCCTTCCTTGCAGTGCGGACAGAGCACACTGTTTTGCGGATTATCCATTTTCATACGCTCCATCGGCGCAGCGGAAATCTTCGGCTTTTCTCTCCAGCGCCTTTCGCCCTGCTGCGCTTTCCCTCCGTAAGCGCTGACAGAAAGATTCGGTTGATACTCGGCAAGAAACGCCGCCATTTCCTCTTCGCTGAGTCCCGGCGCGCCTCCTCGCCAATCGGAAGAAGCCACGGCTCTTGATGGGAGTTCGTAAAAAGAATCGGAAGAAATCATGCGCGGCGAAGCTCCTGTTCGCGCTGAAAGGCGGGATAAATCAGGCTTTCCGTCGAGATCCGGCGCAGTCATGCGACAACGGGGGAAATTTGTGCATCCCCAAAACGCGCCGTTCTTCCCTTGTTTTTTCGTCAATACGCCCCGACCGCAGCGCGGACATTTTGTTTCCGATTCTGCGGGAGAGAGGACGGCCTGCGCCGCTTGCCCGCAGAGATCCCGCGTAAATGCAATCTGCTCGGAAAGGAACGCTTCGACAGAGCCTTCGCCCTCTGCCATTGCATGAAGCTTGTCTTCCCATACGGCAGTCTTGTCGGGATACGTCATATCCTCCGGCAGCGCGTCGACGAGGAATTCCGCCGCCGCAGTCGGCGTCAGCACCTTTTTCTTGCCGGTTGCCTGCAAAAATTTCCTGCGAATCAAATCGTCGATAATCGTGGCGCGTGTCGCCTCTGTACCGATACCTGATACCGCTCGAAGCGTTTTTTTTGCATTCTCGTCGCGCACAAATTTATGAATATCTTTCATCGCCGCTAAGAGCGTCGACGGCGTAAACCGCTGGGGCGGCTTTGTTTCTTTCTCCGCAAGACTTCCCATGCTCCACTGTACGGCGTCTTTCTTCTTCATCGAAGGGAGTTCACCGCTCTCACCTTCATCTTCGTCGTTTTTCTCAGCATTCTTTCCGGAATACAACGCTTTCCAACCTGGATCACGAACGACGCGGCCACTGGCCGTAAAACGCTCGGATGCAAAATTTATCTCCAACTTTGTCTGATCATAAACATGAGCGGGATAAAACTGCGCGAGATATGCCTGTGCAATCAGGAAATAAATATTTCGCTGCATCGGCGTCAACGTATCGAGCTTCACAGACACCGTCGTCGGAATAATCGCATGATGCGCGGTTATTTTTTTATCGTTCCATGCGCGGCTTTTTATGGACGCATCCGTTCCGTTCGCCCATGCCGCAATTTGCTCGTCGCCCGTCTGCGCGAGATTTGCAATAATCGTTTTCGCCGCATGAAATTGATTCGTCGGCAGATATTCGCAATCCGAACGAGGATATGTCGTCAGCTTTCGTTCATACAATTGCTGCGCAGTGTCTAGGACTTGCTGCGGCTCGTAACCAAACCGCTTGCCGGCAAGCACTTGGAGCGTGGAAAGCGCAAACGGCAGTCGTTGCGGTTCTTCTTTTTTTGTTTTTTTATAATCAACGACGACGCCACGCTCTCCGGCTTCACTCGCCGCAGAAAAAGCTGCAAGGCGCTCTTCTGCCGTCTCCTTGTCAATCAATCGGCCTTCGCTGTCAAGGCCGCGCTGTTCCTCCGACGGTTTCCACAAAGCTGTAAAACCGCCCGCTTTATGCAAAAACTCCGCCTTGATCGTATAATGCTTGACCGGGTGAAACGATTTGATTTCACGTTCTCTTCGTACAACAAGAGCCAAAGTCGGCGTTTTTACGCGTCCAATCGGCAGCACCGTTTTCCTGCCTGCACGACGCGCCGCCAACGTATAGGCGCGGGAAAGATTCATTCCGATCAGCCAGTCCGCCCTAGCACGCGCCAAGGCTGATGCTTTCAGCGGCGCAAAATCCCGATTATCGCGTAAATCGGCAAGCGACTCCTTTACGCTCTTTTCGTCCAACGCATTCAAGAGCAAACGACGCACCGGTTTTTGATTGCCGACATACTCCAATACTTCATCGACAAGCAGTTGCCCTTCACGATCTGGGTCACCCGCATGGACAATCTCATCGGCGCGTGCAATCAAACTTTTCACAATGCCAAATTGCTTCGCACTGGACTCAGAAATAATGAGTTTCCAATGTTTCGGCACAATCGGAAGATCTTTTTCCGCCCACTTCTTGTATGCCGCATCATATTCCTCCGGCTCAGCCTGTCGCAAAATATGGCCGAAACACCACGTCACGACGCCTTCAGACGTTTCTATATAGCCGTTGCCGTTTCTCGTCGGTCCTACAAGACACTTTGCAATTTCGCGTCCCATGCTCGGCTTTTCTGCAATATAAAGCCGCATTTCACCACCGCCCTATTGTTCATTGTACCATACAGGCAAAAAAAGAAAAGAGGCGTAACGTAAAACGAACGCCAAGACAATAAAATACCCTCGCCGTTCTAAAACGACGAGGGTAAAAATCGTGGCAGGGGCAGTAGGACTTGAACCCACAACCAATGGTTTTGGAGACCACTACTCTACCAATTG
>CACZOL010000224.1 GCA_902782705.1 uncultured Selenomonadaceae bacterium | reverse complement strand
GCCATGCTCGCGGATATACGCTTCCAGCGCCTCCGCGTCCAACGGCTTGTCATTGACGACGAGTCCCGGATAACGCTCCAAGAGCTTTTCGCCATAACTCGACACCACCGAAGCCGTGACCGGATAGCCCGCCGAGAGCAGCGCGCCCGCAAGCTCCCGTCCGTCCTGCGTCCCCGCCGCCGTGAAAATCATACTTTATATCCCCGCGGCGTAATCATCCATCCATCCTGTATAAAGGTCTTGCTGTTTCCGATAATGACCATCGAAAACATGTCGATGTCTTCCTTCGTGAAATCGCGAAGCGTCGATAAAATCTTCTGCTCGTCGGAGCGCGAAGCGTTTTTCACGATGCCGACCGGCGTGGACGGGGATTTGTATTGCAACAAAATATCGTGAATCTCGTCGATGTTCTTGACGCGGGACTTGCTCTTCGGATTGTAGAGCGCGATAACGAAATCACCCTGCGCCGCAAGCGCCGCACGTTTTTTGATGAGTTCCCAAGGCGTCAGGCGATCGCTGAGGCTGATGACGGCGAAATCGTGCATCAGCGGCGCTCCAAGCACCGCCGCCGCCGCATTGACCGCCGAAAGTCCAGCGACGATATCTACCTCGGGACGTTCCGCCGCATCGTATTGCAGTACGATTTCCAGTATCAATCCCGCCATACCGTAAACGCCAGAATCGCCGCTGGACACCATGACCGTGTTCTTGCCTTCCGCCGCCGTTTTCACCGCCAGACGGCAGCGATCGACTTCCTGCATCATGCCCGTGCCGATGACTTCTTTATCCGCGAGCAGAGACTCAATCAAGCGAATATACGTCGTATAACCCGCGACAACCTCCGCTTCCTGAATCGCTTTCAACGCTTTCGGCGTCATCTGCTCCTGCCCGCCGGGGCCGAGACCGACGACCGTTATTTTTCCCATACCAATGCCACCGTCGCTTTCTCCCATTTTGTTTTCGCAAGCGCAATTCGCCCGTCTTGCACACAGCAAAGCGCCGCCGCCTCACAGACGTTTCCTGCGCCGATTTGACGCCGGACGAAGTTCGATTCTTCCAATCCGTAGGCTTCAATCTTTTGTTGTAAATCTTCACTTTCAAAAAAACGCGCCTCGACTCCGAGCTCCGCCGCCAAAGCCAAAAGCCCCGCCTCGTCTTTCTTGACCGCCGCGCTGGCGATTATCGAAACCGCCGAAAGTTCCTGACCAATTTGCGCCACAGCTTCCGAAAGCGCATTTTTCAACGTTTCCTTCGGAACACCCCTGCGGCATCCCATGCCTGCAATCAATCGACGTGGCACAAGGCAAAGCAGCCGCTCCGAACGAAGCGAAGCGTCCTCCGTGATAAACACAGTCAATTCTTTCGCCGCTGACGCCTCTGAAGCAGACATGCAAGCGAAAGGAATCCCTCTTTTGGAAAGCGCAGCTTCAAAAAAATCGCGCCGCAAGAGCGCTTCGTCCACCGCGTACGATACATTCTTTCCCTCCAAAAGCGCGCCGTTCATCGTCTGAATCCTCGGCTTTGGCACGGGACGAAGCCCAAGCTCCGCCGCCAACGCGTCCGGCGCGGTCAAATCGTTGACGTCCGTCGCCGTCGTGAGCACCGGGGTCCCGCCGAGGCAATCCGCAACGCGAAGCGTCAGCGCGTTTCCGCCGCCCACATGTCCCGACAGCAGGCTTACGACATGCCGCCCGCCCTCGTCGGCGACCAATACCGCCGGATCGGTCAGCTTGCTCTGTAAATGGGGTGCAATCATACGGACGGCAATCCCCGCAGCCATGAAAAAAATCAATGCGTCATATTGCAGGAATGCCTCTGCCACGGCGTCAGCAAGATTGGAAAACCGCTTCGCCGAAATCTCCGGTTCCCTGCCGTCCTTCAGGAAAATATCGACAACGTCGGGCGAAATCCCCTTTTTTAGGCGTATTGCCGATTCGACGCCGCGTCGCGTCGCGGCAAAAACGGCGCATCTCATTTGGAAGCAGCGCGGAACATGTGGCTGAATTCCGGCGCATAGAGCCTCGACAGCGAATAATCGGTGTCAAGGCAGCGACCGACGACAATCATCGCCGTGCGCGTAATATTCTCCGCTTTCACTTTTTCGGCGATGGTCTCCAGCGTCGCGCGAATCACTTTCTGATCCGGCCATGTCGCTTTATGCACGATAGCAATCGGCGTCGTCTTGTCGTAACCGCCGGCGATCAAGTCTTTGACCACGTCCTCGATCATGTGGACGCTCAGGAAAATGCACATCGTGGCCTGATGGGCGGCAAGGCTCTTCAGACTCTCCTCTTTCGGCACCGGTGTTCTGCCCTCATCCCGCGTAATGATAATCGTCTGGGAAATATCCGGCAGCGTGTATTCCTGTTTCAGCGCGGCCGCCGTCGCAAGGAACGAACTGACGCCCGGCACGACTTCAAATTCGATGTCGCGCTTTTTGAGTTCGTCCATCTGCTCTTGAATCGCGCCATAAATCGCCGGATCGCCGGTATGCAGACGTACAACCATTTTCCCCTGCTTCACGGATTCGGTAATTTTTTCGATGACCTCCGAGAGCGTCATCGTGGCGGAATTGTAAATATCCGCGCCCTTCTTAGCGACCTTCAGTACGTCGGGATTGACCAGCGAACCCGCGTAAATAATCACGTCCGCCTCCCGCAAAAGCCGCTGCCCTTTGACCGTGATAAGTTCGGGATCTCCGGGCCCCGCGCCGACAATG
>CACZOL010000223.1 GCA_902782705.1 uncultured Selenomonadaceae bacterium | reverse complement strand
CGGATGTCCATCTGCTTCATATCACGCCTCGGGTTCTTCGCACTGCTTTTTCATTCTGACGACTTCCTCTCGGATCTTGTTCGAGAATTCATCCAAAGTTTCGCGGTTAGCCTTGCCCTCGAAGGACATCGGCGCTCCGTAGACGACTCTGAGATTTTTCATTTTGTCCGTGCCGACGATGGCCGCCGGAACGACCGGCGCGCCGCTCATGGATGCGAGCAGTGCGACGCCCGCGCCGAAACGATGCACTTCGCCGTCCTTGCTTCTCGTCCCCTCGGGAAAAATACCGACGCACCGCCCCGCGCGAAGCTCCTTGACCGCCGCTTTGACTGCCGAGCGATCGGCGGCGCCGCGCCGCACGGGAAACGCAAACAACCAACGGATGACCGTGCCGAAAATCGGAATCTCGAAGAGCTCCTGCTTCGCCATATAACTGACGGGGCGCTGCAAAAAGCTCGCGAGGAACGGCGGATCCCAGTTGCTCATGTGATTCGCCGCGACGATTACGCCGCCCTCCGGCGGCATATTTTCCGCGCCGTAATCTTTCGCGCCGCAAAAACGGAAAAAGGCGGGAAAAAGCACATGAAGGATTCGATACAAAATCATCGCCGTCACCCGCACAATGCCATGACTTTTTGGACGACTTCGTCAATCGTCATGCCCGTCGTATCCAAAAGCGTCGCTTCCGGCACGCGCACCAGCGGAGAAATCTCGCGTTCGCTGTCCGCTTTATCCCGAGCGGCGATTTCAGCCGCAAGTTTTTCCATCGGCTCTTCATAGCCTTTCGCTTTCATTTCCTTCCAGCGGCGAAGCGCGCGTTCCTCGATGGAAGCGGTCAGGAAAATCTTGACGTCGGCGTTCGGCAGCACGTTCGACGCGATATCACGTCCGTCCATCACGACGCCGCCGTCCTTCGCCATGCTCCTCTGGAGCTCCACCATCTTCGCACGCACGGGGCCGAGCTGCGCCACCTTCGACACGAGCGCCGTGACCTCCGGCGTGCGGATCGACTCCGTCACATCCGTATCGTCCGCGAATACGCGAACGGCGTCGCCGACGAAGCGCAGACGCACATCGCACTTTTTCGTCACATCCACGATGTTCTCGTCCGTCGGCTCCACGCCCGCGTCGAGCACTTTCCACGCGGCGGCGCGATACATCGCGCCGGTGTCGATATAGATATAGCCGAGTTTTTCAGCGACGAGCTTCGCGATTGTGCTTTTGCCCGCACCCGCAGGCCCGTCGATAGCCACCGTTTTCTTCATAAAAGTAATACCCCCAATTATCTCTGCAAATCCGCCAGATTCTGATAGAACGACGGATAGGAAATATCCACGCACTCCGGATTCTCTATTGTCACGCCGTCTCCTGCCGCTCCCGCGACC
Organism: uncultured Selenomonadaceae bacterium; assembly: GCA_902782705.1. GTDB lineage: Bacteria > Bacillota > Negativicutes > Selenomonadales > Selenomonadaceae > RUG12372. The sequence goes on along the minus strand of CACZOL010000223.1, from coordinate 944 downwards.
GCCAGCGACATCGCCATGCGGTGATCGTCGTAGGAGAAGCACGACCCGTGACGGATCTTTTTCGCGCCGCCGTGAATCACGAGACCGTCTTCCGACTCCTCGACGCAGGACGCGAGTTTGTTGTACTCCACCGCGACGGCATGCAAACGGTCGGTCTCCTTGACGCGAAGCTCGCCCGCGTCCTTGACCACCGTATCGCCGTCGGCAAAAAGCGCGGCCACCGCGAGAACCGGTATTTCGTCAATCAGGCGCGGAATGATCGCGCCGCCGAAAGAAACGCCGTGCAGCTTTGCCGACCGGACGCGAATGTCCGCGATGGGCTCGCCGCCGCTCTCCCGCTCGTTCAAAAGCTCGATATTCGCGCCCATATCGCAGAGGACGTCGAGAACGCCGGTGCGCGTCGGATTGACGCCGACGCCTTTCAGCAAGAGGTCACTCCCCTCGATAATCGACGCTGCCACAAGCCAAAATGCCGCCGAGCTGATGTCCCCCGGCACCTCGATTGCCTCCGGCGCGGAAAGTTTCGATACCGCGCGGCAGGAAACGCGCGTGCCATCCTGCCGTATCTCCGCGCCAAACGCGCGCAGCATTCGTTCCGTATGATCGCGGGAAGGAAACGGCTCGATCACCGTCGTTTCTCCTTCGGCGCGAAGCCCGGCAAGCAAGATCGCCGACTTCACCTGCGCGCTGGCCATTGGCATTTGATATTCCATGCCACGCAGCTTTTTTTCTGCGGGCAGTATCGTGATCGGCAGATACTTTCCGCCCGCGCGCCCCGCAATCCGGGCGCCCATACGAGAAAGCGGCTCGATCACGCGGCCCATCGGACGGCGGTAAAGCGCCGCGTCGCCCGTGAACGTCGAAAGGAACGGCTGCGGTGCAAGCATCCCCATCATCAGCCGGAGCATCGTGCCGGAGTCGCCCGCGTCGAGAATGGCCGCCGG
>CACZOL010000222.1 GCA_902782705.1 uncultured Selenomonadaceae bacterium | reverse complement strand
TGGAGAGTGAAGTTATTTGCGTATTGAATTCTGCAATATCTCCACTCTTCACTCCGCACTCTCCACTCTTTTTTCCCGTACGACCACGCGGCTGCCGTTGACGGAAACAACGACGATTGCCGCCCCTTTTCCGATAAACGCGCCCTCCGACACGACGTCCACGGGCTGTCCCGCGACGAGCGCGCGGCCCGACGGACGAAGCTCCGTTTCCGCGCGGCCCGTGCAGCCTACAAGCTCCACCCGTGACTCGGCGCTGACATAGCCGCTTTCCGTCGTGGTACTGTCGTGCAGCACAAGGCGCCGCCAAAGTTTCGACGATGGCAGCCGCTTCACGATCAGTATGAAGACCAGCACGGCGATCGCCATCGCTGCGACGAGCGCGCCTATCGCGTTCATCGTACCGCCAAGCGCGAGCACGACGCTGTACAGCATCGCAGCAACCCCGAGTCCCGCCAGAAGTCCCACTGTCGGCGCGAGCATTTCTATGACGATACAGAGCACCCCCGCGAGAAAAATCCCGATCTGCACCATCGAAACGAGCCCCTGCACATAACGGCTGCCAAAAAATACGCCCGCCGCCGTAATGCCCAACATGGCCCCGACGCCGAGGCCGCCCGTCTTGAACTCCACCAAGAGCCCGAGAAACAGGATTGCCAGCAAAAGCACCTGTAAAATTCCCGCGCCCATCTCCTCCATACGAAACGCCTCCTTTCTTTCGTGTATTTATTAGTATTCGTTACAGACGTGAAAAATCCCTGCAATCGGACGAACGGAAATCGTCTTCCATGCAGGGATTCTTCTTATTCCTCTTTTCCCGCGGCAATCGCCTCGTCCATGCGGCGGACGACTTCGTCGAACGGGTAGAGTCCGTCCGCATTGACCTGCATCCCGGAAAGCCGGAGCGAAAATATCATCGGCGGCGCATCCAGTGTCAGCGGCGTGCGCTCCCGCATTTGATCCGCACTCTGATAAACGAGTTTCAACGACGCGTACGCCGCGCCTTCGTCGTCCATCCGCTTCTCGACGACGAGCTTCGCGCCGATCGGCGTCCTTTCTTCGATCGTATCGGGCAGCTGGAAATCCTCAACCCCCAGCGCGGAAAGCACCGTCGACAGATTGATGTCATGCCCGCAGAGGAACGTGAATTTCCTTCCGTCCAGCAGTAATTCGTTTCTCATCTCGGAAAGCAAAGGATACGCCAATCGTCTCGACAACGTCGGCGCACGGAACAGCGCGAGGATTCCCATATCCTTTATCCGTGCGATCCCCCGCCAGTCCTCCGCCGTCATCGCATGGCCGAAAGAAGCGTCCGTCGCATGATTTCCCTCATAATATTGCAGCGACAACGCGTCGCCCGCGCGCATGGCGAGGCGAAACGATCCGCTTATCCGCAGCGTGTCCAACTCATATTCGACGTCGTCCGTGGAAAACGCAGTCATCCCTTGCTCTTTCGCATACGCCGAATCTTTGAAATCGAGAACGTCCGAAATCAGCCCGGTTTCTTTTTCCAGCTTACGGGCAAGCCCTTTGATTCCACCCTGCGCGTCAATCTCCGCCGCTGCCCGCGTCCGAAAATCATCGCTGATTGCGCCCAATCCCGGCAAGAAGACGGGATCGGCCTCATCCAGCGCCAGCCGACGTTCGACGCGCACGTCCGCCATCGGCAGCATGCCGGCGGCGAAATAACGGGCCGTCGCAATCGTACGTTGGAAGGAGTTCGCGTAAAATCGCATCTCCCCTATCGCCGGCACATAATTTTCATCCATCAGGTCTTCGTTTTCAAGCCATTGACGAAAATACTGCCCCATCAACGTTTCGAGTTCGGCGCCCTTCATGGACAAATTCCCGGGAAGCGCCGTCCAGTGCGTCCACTCGTAGGGCGTCAGATCAGACAGCACGCGCGCGCTTCCCGCGGTCGGCGTACGAAGATTGTGCCGGCTCAGCACCAACACTTTAGAAAGGCGATACGATTCGCCCGACTCCTCCGCCCGCACGGCAAAGGGGAACAACGCAATCAACAACAAGCACGCTAGGAAAACGAGTTTTCTTTTCTGTATCATGTATCTTTCATCTCCTCAAGGAAACAATGAATAAGTCAAGTCGTGACCCTGTCGAGGAATTTTTCAGTGTTTCCTTAAAACAGTTCCATCTGGTCGCTTTCCGTCATGCCGTCAAGACAGCCATGCGCGCGCAGCAGCTCGATGTTCGTCTTCGACACGGCAGACGTGCGTTTTTTGATATCGGCGACGGAGGTAAAGCGCCCGTCTTTTCGCGCGGCGACAATGGATTTCGCAGCGACCGCGCCGAAGCCTTTCAGCGACGTGAACGGCGGCAGCAGCGAATTCTCCAGAATGATGAATTTTTCCGCGTCGGAACGATAAAGATCGACGTGTTCCACCGAGAAACCGCGCAGGTACATTTCCCATGCAAGCTGCAGAACGATACGCAGTTCTTTTTGCTTCACATCCAGTTCTTTGACCGCTTCCAACGCTTCCAGCTCTTTCAGATTCTTTTGCACGGCGTCCTTGCCCGCCGCGATGATATTGGCGTCGAAGGCGTCGGCGCGGATGGAGAAATACGCCGCGTAAAACGCCAACGGATAGTGCACCTTGCAATAGGCGATGCGGTACGCCATCATGACATAAGCCGTAGCGTGCGCGCGCGGAAACAGATACTTGATCTTCTGGCACGACTCGACATACCATTCCGGCACGCCGCCCTCCTTGAGCTTTTCCACGACGTCCGGCTTGATGCCTTTCCCTTTTCGCACGGATTCCATCGTCTTGAAGGACAGCAGAGGATCGATCCCCTTATGGATCAAATACATCATGATGTCGTCGCGGGCCGATATAGCGTCGTGAAGCGTGCACGTGCCTTCGCGAATGAGGTCCTGCGCGTTGTTCAGCCAGACGTCCGTCCCGTGGGAAAAGCCGGAAATGCGCACAAGATCGCTGAAGCAGGCGGGCTGCGTGTCGTCGATCATCTTCCGCGTAAAGCCCGTACGAAACTCCGGTATGCCAAACGTGCCGGAAGTCGCGCCCAGATCTTCCGGCGTCACACCCAGCGCCTCCGTGGAATGGAACAATGAAAGCGTCGCCGGATCATCGAACGGAATCGTCTTCGGATCGCGATGTGTGAGATCCTCGAGCATCTTGATGACAGTCGGATCATCATGCCCGAGAATATCAAGCTTGACAAGACGGCTCGAAATGGAATGATAATCGAAATGCGTCGTGACGGTATCGGAATCTGTCTTGTCCGCGGGACGCTGAATCGGCGAGAAGAAGTGAATATCCATGTTCCTCGGCACGACCATGATGCCCGCTGGGTGCTGGCCCGTCGTCCGCTTCGTCCCGACGCAGCCGTTCATGATGCGCTGAATAAACGCGTCATGCTTCTTTTCGCCCTTCTCTTCGTAATATTTTTTCACAAACCCGTACGCGGTCTTGTCCTTGACCGCCGTGATCTCTCCCGCGCGATACACGTTGTCACGCCCGAAAAGCTGCTCTGTGTATTTATGCGCCACCGGCTGATATACGCCGGAAAAATTGAGGTCGATATCCGGAACTTTATCTCCGTCGAAGCCGAGGAACACAGCGAACGGGATATCATGCCCGTCCTTCGTCAGCGGCTCGCCGCAAACAGGACATGTCATGTCCGGCAAATCGAAACCGGAACTGTAAGAGCCGTCCGTGATGAATTTGCTGTACTTGCACTTCGGGCAGCGCCAATGCGGCGGCAACGGATTGACCTCCGTGATGTCGGTCATCGTCGCGACAAAGGACGAACCCACCGAGCCTCGCGACCCGACGAGATAACCGTCGATATTCGATTTTTTCACGAGCTTATGGGCGATCAGATACAATACGGAAAATCCGTGCCCGATAATCGGCTTCAGCTCCTGATCGAGGCGCGCCTGCACGACGGCGGGCAGATTCTCGCCATACATTTCATGCGCCCTTCGATACGACATGTCATGAATCTCCTCGTCCGCACCCGGGATCGACGGAGAATACAGATTATCCGGAATCGGCTTGAACCGCTCAACCATTTCGGCAATACGGCGCGGATTCGTGACGACAGCCTCGTACGCCGCCTCCTCGCCTAGGTAATCGAATTCCTTCAGCATTTCCTCCGTCGTGCGGAGATAGAGGGGCGGCTGATGATCCGCGTCGTCGAATCCTTTGCCCGTCATGATGACCGCGCGATAAATCGAGTCCTCGGGGTTCAGGAAATGGACGTCGCAGGTCGCGATCAACATTTTCCCGAGTTTTTTGGCAAGCTCCGCCACTTTACGGTTGATATTCCGAAGGTCTTCGTCGGTGTTGACGTCGGGGAATTCTTCGCTGCGCACGAGGAACGCGTTGTTTCCGATAGGCTGGATTTCAAGATAATCGTAGAAATCCGCAATCTCCAGGAGCTTTTCCTCGCTCTCATGCGCCACGATTGCGCGAATGAGTTCTCCGGCTTCGCAGGCGGAGCCGATAATCAGTCCTTCGCGATATTCTTTCAGGAGCGCTTTCGGTATGCGCGGCTGGCGATGGAAAAAGCGCAGATGCGAAAAGGAAACGAGCTCGTACAGATGATGAAGCCCTTCCTTATTTTTCGCCAGCAGAATGATATGATTCGCGTGCCGCTGTTTATAGTCGTCTCCGGTCAGATAGCCTTCCATGCCGTAAATGATCTTGACGTCCAGCTTCTCCTCTTCAACGACATTCATCGCATCCGGAAACGCCTGCACGACGCCATGGTCGGTAATGGCGACAGCGTCCCAGCCCCAGCGTGCCGCCGTTCGTACCAACGTCTTCGTTGGCACGACGGAATCCATCGCGCTCATCTGCGTATGCGCATGCAGCTCGACCCGCTTGACCTCCGCTTTGTCCTCGCGCAGCGGCACCGGCTCCTCTTTCACGCTGTAAGCGAAGAGCACCAGCGCATTCTGATAGGTGTCAAACCGGACCGCGCCGCGAACGCGCACTTGCATCCCTTGCTTGACGTCCTTTTTCATCACGTCAAGAATTCGCGCGTATTCCTCCTTGTCCTCGAAAAATGCCTTGGCGCTGATTCCTTGCGTCTCGTCGGCAATGTCGAAAAAAATGAAATTCGTTTTCCGAAGCTCACGCCCGTCCACTTTCGTGAGCACGCCAACCACGACAACCGATTTCTCCTCGTTTTCGATCTCACCGATCGGCTTCATCTCCCCGGCGGTTCCGTTGCCGAAAATATGCCCCGCCGCCGTCTCCTTCTTTTTGCCCTGCCGCTTTTGCCTTCCCCCGAAAGCCGGAGCCGACGGGATCGCAACGGGCATCGGCTCATGCTTTTGCTCCTGCCGCAACGCTTCCTGATACGCCTCCGAGCGACAAATCGCATTATCCGTATCCGAATCGTCGCAAGATTCGCCGTCGTACGCCTCGCAAACGACGTCGCAATAGCAGCCTGTCAGCTCGCCCACGACGCGCGAAAGCCGTCCCGCCACATCGTGCCTTTCCAACAATGCCCCCGCGATGGCGCTGCCCACGCGCACGCGAAGCTGTCCGTCCGTCACCACATGCTGCGCGTGCATCAGCACTTCGCGAATGGCGGGCGCGTCCTCCGTCACGCGCTTCACAAGCTGCAGCCAGCCCTTGGACAGCGCTGCGGCGAGATCCAGCACGTCCTGATAGAAAATGACTTCGCGCAAGCCGCACTTTTGTTCGATGTAAACGGCGGCGGCCGCCAGCAAAGCCTCGTCGATCAATTCCTGCGTCGCCAGCACGATTTCCCACGTGGACGTATCCGGCGACACCTCGACATGACGAATGAAACAGCGCTGGAACAACACGCGCTCCTCTTTCGTCAGTTCCATGCCCTTGACGAGCAGCCAAAATTTATTCGTTTTTTGCGGTACGACGCAATATTTTCGCATCACGCACTCCATGTCACATCTTTATTTCTGGCGACGATCCATCTCGTCCGTCGGGTGATACAACGTTTCATATTGTTTCTTGTCCTTGAGCACACGCCCCACATAAAAGCGCGTCTCAGGATAAGGGATAGCCGATATATCGCTGAAATTCGACGCCCAGCCTCTTTCCTCCATCCACTCATGCACCGTGCCGCGCCCCGCGTTGTACGCGGCGAGCGTCAAGACCTGATTCCCGTCGAATTCCCGCTCCAAAAGCGCCAAATACCAAGTTCCGTAACGGATATTCATTTCCGGCTCTCGGAGCTTCTCCAAAGAAAAATCCTCTTCCCCCAGCTGTCCCGCAATCCATTCCGCCGTTTCCGGCATCAGCTGCATGAGACCGACCGCTCCGCGCGGCGAATGAGCCTGATGTGCGAATTTGCTTTCGTGCTTGATGACGCTTGCGACAAGCGCGGGAGAAACGCCGTTCGCCTCCGCGTACATCGTGACGAGTTCCTGATGCTGATACGGATAGATATATTTTTTCTTGACCGGCTCGGTCTGACTGACAAAATAAACGCCGAACGCGAGCAAGATCGCTACGAACGCGAAAAAAACCGACTTGTACTTACGGTTTTTGTACCGCTCGTTTCGAATCCGTTTTTTCCGCACGCGCCGATGCCCCTTCCTAACGCTTTATTTCTCTTTCGATATTCTTCCCTCGAAAGCGGCTCTGACTTGCGCCGCCGTTTCCTCGCGTGTTCCGCCGTTATCGATGACCACGTCGGCGCGGCGTTTCTTTTCTTTCATCGACATCTGCGACGCAATCCGCGCCCGCGCCTCGTCCTCAGAAAGCGCGTTCCGCTTCATCAATCGCTGAAGCTGCGTTGCCTCGTCCACATAGACAACCCAGACTTCGCCCGCCAGTTTCTCCCAGCCGACTTCGTACAAAAGCGGCACGTCGAGCACGACCGCCTTCTCCCCCGCCGTCCTGCAAGCCTCCATTTGTTCTGTAAGCGCCCTTTGAATCAACGGATGGGCCGTCTTGTCCATCCAAGCTTTTTCCTCTGCGTCGTGAAAGACGATCTCCGCCACCGCTTCCCGATCCAAAGTGCCGTCCGGACGCAGGACACGCTCTTTTCCATAGCGCTCCACATACGCGCGCCAAAGGGGCGCTTCCGGCTCCGCGATTGCGCGCGCCGCCTCGTCGGCATCGAGGATAACCGCCCCGTATTCTTTTTTCAATAAGCCGGATACAGTGCTCTTGCCGCTGGCGATCCCGCCGGTCAATCCGATGACTCTCACGCTTCCGCCTCCTATTTCGCGTCCGCCCAGTTGGTCCCGCTGTGAATATCCACCGTCAGCGGCACCGAAAGCGCCGCGGCATGCTCCATCGCATCCCTCAAGAGCGCGTCAACCGCATCCGCTTCGTCTGCCGTCGTTTCCAGCACCAATTCGTCATGTACCTGCAAGAGGAGCCGGCTCTTGTAGCCGCCCTCCCTGAGCCGCCGGTAGACCTCGATCATGGCAAGCTTGATGATGTCCGCCGCCGTTCCCTGGATCGGCGTGTTCATCGCCATGCGCTCCGCCAGCGAGCGTTGGACGAAATTTTTGCTTTTGATTGCGGGAAGCTCGCGCCGACGTCCGAACATCGTCGTGACGAAGCCGTCTTCCCGCGCTCTTTTCACCATGTTGTCGATAAACGACTTGACGCCGCCGTATTTCCCAAAATAATCGCTGATGTATTTCGCAGCTTCTTTCCTCGGGATGCCGAGCCCCTGGGAAAGGCCGTAATCGCTGATTCCATAGACGATGCCGAAATTGACTGCTTTCGCGTGACGGCGCATGGTTGGCGTCACCTCGTCCATCGGCACGCCGAAAACCTCCGAAGCCGTGCGCGCGTGAATATCCTCTCCGCGCGCGAAAGAACCGACAAAATTCTCGTCTTCGGAAAGATGCGCCAAAATCCGCAGCTCAATCTGCGAATAATCGGCAGAAGTCAAATAATCGTAGCCTTCGCCCGGACGGAAAAGGCGCCGTATCGCTTTCCCTTCCTCCGTCCGCACGGGAATATTCTGCAGATTCGGGTCGGAGCTCGACAGCCGCCCCGTAGCCGTAGACATTTGATTGAAGCTCGTATGGACGCGCCCTGTCTCCCCATCGATCAATTCGCCCATGGCGTCCAGATACGTGGATTTGAGTTTCGCCCAAAGGCGATAGTCGAGCAATTTTTCAATGATCGGGTGCGCGCTGCGCAAATTCTCGAGTACGCCCGCGTTTGTCGAAAAACCGCTTTTCGTCTTTTTTTCGGCGGGCAGCCCAAGCTCCTCAAATAAAACCGTCGCAAGCTGTTTCGGAGAATTGACGTTGAAGGGATGCCCCGCCAGCGCGTAGATTTCCGCTTCCAGCGCTGCAAGCTTTTCTCCCGCCGCTTCTCCTTGATCCGCAAGCTGCGTGCGGTCGAGAAAGACGCCCGTCTGCTCCATCGCCGCCAGCACTTCGACCAATGGGAGTTCCATATCTTGATATAAAGCGAACAGGCCACATTTTTCCATACGCTCGCGCAGGCACGCGGAAAGTTTCTCAACCGCAGCCGCCTCCGCAGCTGCCTTTTCCTTGGAATCCGCTTTTTCATTGACAGGAGTCTCGTCCGGCAGCCAAGCCGCCCGCAGTTTCTCGACCGACGCCTGTCCGATCGAGGCGTCGAGCAGATATCCGGCAAGTCCGACGTCGAAAAGGCCGGACGCACCCGTAGGCGAACCGCCCGCATGATAAAAGCTCTTGAGATCGATCGTCGCCCGCCGCACGGAAGCGTCGTTCAAAATCGCCCATATCGCGTTCCAGCCCGGCGCTCCCGCCGCGCAAAAGCCGACACGTCCGCAGGCCCTCACCCCAGCGCCGACGATGCGGCAATGCGGCGGTCTGTCCTCATAAACACCGACAAACGCCAGCTGCGGAATTTCCTGGCCGTGTACCGCCGCGCAGAAATCAGCCGCCGCCTCCGCCGCGTCGAAGGATTCCGCAGAAAATAACGGCAACGCTTCCGCCGCCGTTTCTTGCCCACGTTCTTCCCTTGCATACAGTTTTTCAAATCCCTTACGCGCGCCGTTCAGGCCGTATCGGTCGCAGAACCGGAAAAACCGCTCCCGATCCGGCGTGATTGCGTATGACTCCGGCTCGAAAGGCACAGGCGCCTCGCAATCAATCGTCGCAAGACGTTTGGAAAGCTCCGCCTGCGCTTGATTTTCCGCCAGACGTTCTTTCATCTTCTTGCCGGAAATTTCCCCAAGATGCTCGAAAACGCCCTCCAAACTCCCATAATCAAGCAGAAGCTTTTTCGCCGTCTTCTCTCCGACGCCCGGCACGCCGGGAATGTTGTCCGAGCTGTCGCCCATCAATCCTTTGAGATCGATCAGACGAATCGGCTCGAATCCGTACGATTCGCGGAATGCCGCCTCATCAAAAACCTCGATGCCCGAGATTCCCTTCTTCGTATAAAGCACGCGCACGTCGGGCCGAATCAACTGGAACGCGTCGCGATCGCCGGTCACGATCAGCGTGTCGAACCCGCCAGCCGCCGCCGCTCGCGAAGCGATGGTTCCGATGATATCGTCCGCCTCGTAATTATCAATCTCGATGAACGGGATGCCCCACGCGTCCAAAAAATCGCGCAAAATCGGCACCTGCGCGGAAAATTCCTCCGGCGTCGCGCCGCGCGTTCCCTTGTAGTCTGCAAAGAGCTCCGTACGGAACGTGTGACGGCTCTTGTCGAACGCGACGACCATCCGATCCGGCTTGTACTCTTGTATCATCTTGACAAGCATATTGGAAAAACCGTGTACGGCGTTCGTGTACTCGCCCTGCGGCGAGGTCAGGAGCGGAAGCGCGTAAAAAGCCCGAAACATCAGGCTGCTTCCGTCCAATATCATCAAGCGTTCTTTCATGCCGTCATCCCTTCGCCGGCGTGTCCGGCAATGTCGCAGGACGCACAATCGGTTCCCTTTCAGCCGTCTTCTGCACCGCCTGTTCCTTCACGACATTCTCCCGCGCGGCTTGTTCCTTCCCGACCTTATCCTGCGCGGGTTGATCCTTCACAGCCTTATCCTGCACAGGTTGAGCCTTCGCGGCCTGATCCTGCACCGGTTGGTCCTTAGCAGCTTTATCCTGCACGGATTGGTCCTTCACGGCCGCGTTCTGTCCCGTCTGTTCCTGCACCGAAGCTTGCGCCGCATTGCGCAGACGCAAAACGCCGTCTTTTTCCACTGCCCCAGAAAGCCCAAAGAGCTTCTGCGCATCGTCCAGCACGAAATACCATTTCCCGTTGAAGACTTCTCCCTGCGCCGCACCGTTCACCGTCGAAAGCGTCATCGTGTCCCAGTTCGACGTCACCGGCAGCTTCGTCAACGCCGACGCCGGCGCCACGGGAATATATATCTTGCGGTTCCGCTTCAAAGCCCTGCCGGAAACCCAAAGATCGTTGATCTCGATACGAAGCGTGTCAGGCAAAAATGTCGGCTCGCCATCCGAAGCGGCAATTTTCTCCGCCACGTCCGCGTCGGAGACAAAATCCGCAACGCCGAAAGCCGCCAGCCCTTCCTTCACGCTCGCGACATCGAGATACTGGCGGTAATAGCCGTCTGGATAAATGTAATAGGCAATCCTGCCGTCCGCAAGACGCTCGATGACCAAGCGCTCGTAATCGATCTCCACCGGCGTCCCGATATCGGTCATCTCATAAAGTTCCTCGGCGTTTTCTTCCCAAAGGCGAATGCAGCCGTTCGATACATATTCTCCGATCGAATCGGGCCGATTCGTGCCATGAATGCCGTAATGCCCGCCGATTCCCATCCACCGATAGCCGAGCGGATTGTCCTCTCCAGACTCTACCCTTTTTTTCTCGTCCTTTGGATCCACCCAGACGGGGTCAACCTCTTTTTCAAGCACACAAAAATCCCCAAGCGGCGTCGGCGTTGTCACCTTGCCGACGGCAATCGGATACATCGAGACCTTCTGTCCGTTCCGCCAGAACGTCAAAATGCGGCTGGCGAGATTGATCGTGATTTTCTCCCCCGCTTCGGCAGATACGGGCTGTGAAGCGCCAAAAAGGCAAAAAACCGCCATGAGCGCCGTCATGCGTTTCGCTGTCACGCCTAATTTCCCTATCTTAAGCGACAGTCCCTGAACACCAAACATTTTCTCCACTTCCATTAATTAAATTTTTCTTTTAAAAAAATCTGCCCTAAGTATACCGCATTTTTCCCGATTTGACTAACCCCTTCCACCCCTTGAAACAAGCGGGGTCCATACGAAAAATCGCCGTCCGCGCGCCGAAAAAAACACCCGCAAAAAAACAAAATATTTTTGTCCGGCGAAACTGTTTTTTTGAAAAAAGTTCCCATTTCCATCTTGACGCCTTGTATCGGGAAGTGTTATCATGTGAAAAAGAAACTCATATTTATTTTTTCTATTTAGGAGGAAACCAAAATGACACTACGGGAAGGAAAGTCCGGGCAGCGGTTCGTCATTCGCGCCGTCGCGGACTCGCCCTTGAAAAACCGACTGATGACCATGGGGCTCGTACCGGGCACGACTGTGACGGTACTGCGCTCCGCGCCCCTTGGCGATCCGATCGCGCTGCGCGTACGTTCGTACCACTTGGCGCTTCGCCGGGACGACGCCGCCTCGATCGAAGTCGAAGCGACGGCATGAAATTTTTTTGATCAGAAAATCAGATTTTCCGAATTTCCGAATTTCTGATTTTCCGAATTTCTTACTCAAAAAATTTTACGGCTTTTGCATACTACGTTAAAGAAGGGAAACAAAAAATGTCTTCATTAGCAGTCGCCCTAACGGGCAACCCGAATACGGGGAAATCCACCATCTTCAACGAGCTGACCGGCGCGCGCCAAAAAATCGGCAACTGGCCCGGCGTGACCGTCGACAAAAAGATCGGCTATCTCTCCCACCAGGGCCGGCACATTTCCGTCGTCGACCTGCCCGGCACATACAGCGTGAACGCACGCTCGCCGGAGGAAAAGATCGTCATCGATTATCTGTTGAACGAAAAGCCGGATCTCGTGGTGGACGTACTGGACTCGTCGAACCTCGAACGCAACCTTTACCTTACCATCCAGCTTTTGGAACAGGGCATCCCCCTGCTCCTCGACCTCAATATGCAGGACGAGGCGAAGCGTCACGGCATCCGCGTGGATACGGAAAAGCTTAGCGCGGCGCTCGGCATGCCCGTAGTTGAAACGACGGCGCGAAGCCGCAGCAGTATCAAAACGCTGCTCGACGTCTTCACCTCCACGATGATGGATAAATATCACCCCAGCGAAAAAGTACGCGCGCATATCGCCCGCGTTGAAGAACTGCGCGCAAGCGGTCTTACCGCCGACGTTCTCGAAGAAAAGATCATCGAAGAGCGATACGCATTCATCGACAGCGTGGTGGCGGAATGCGTTTCCGTCGCGGGCGTCAGTCCCGACCTCACGGAAAAAATCGACGCTGTTTTGGCAAACGGCTGGACGGCGCTGCCGCTGTTCCTCGTCATGCTGTACGCGGTGTTCCAGATCACTTTTGAATGGATCGGACAGCCGATGGCCGACGCATTGGACGATTTCATCGGCGGCCCTTTGACCGACGCCGTGACCGAGACTTTAGCATCTTGGGAAGTCGCCGACTGGATGCAGTCGTTGCTCGTGGACGGCGTTATCGGCGGCGTGGGCGGCGTCCTGACCTTCGTCCCTCTGATTTTCGTATTGTTCTTCTGCCTGAGTTTCCTCGACGGCACCGGCTACATGGCACGGGTCGCCTTCATCACTGACCCGATCATGCGCCGTGTCGGCCTGACCGGCAAAGGCATCATGCCGCTGATGATGGGCTTCGGCTGCGCCGTTCCCGCCATCATGGGCGCGCGGGCGCTGGACTCGGAAAAAGACCGCATGACATCGATTCTCGTCACGCCGTTTTTGACCTGCGGCGCGAAGTTGCCGATCATGGCGCTCTTCGCTGCGATGTTCTTCCCCGACAACGCCGCGAACGTCGTTTTCGCCATGTATATCCTCGGCGTCGTCATGGCGATTGTCGCCGCGAAGCTCTTGGGCGGCACGGTCTTCCAGGAGCATGGCTCCACCTTCCTGCTGGAGCTCCCCCCCTACCGTCTGCCGGAC
>CACZOL010000221.1 GCA_902782705.1 uncultured Selenomonadaceae bacterium | reverse complement strand
TATGCGCGGGATATGAAGGCCGCGCTGGACGCCGTAAAGGACAAGACCGACAAGGAAACGGCGGCGACGATTGAGCGCTTTGTGCGGGAATCCTTCGAGGACGAGGACACGCGGAAGGCAGCGGCGGAGATCATCGCCTCCGATACGGATAATCCATACGAGGCGGCGAAGCGTCGCGTCCGGGCGAATCAGGCGGACGTTGACGAATATCTGAAGGACACCATCGACGCGCTGAAATCCGAGGCAGGACAGGGGACGTCTGTCGTCGAGACGATGGACGAGAACGGCGACATTACGACCGGCAGGGCGTCGAATAATCCGCTTTGGTATCAGAATTTCTACGCGGACACGGGCAGAGCGCCGACGAACGCGGACTATGAGCGTATCGCCTATGAAAATCTGACCGGCACGGCCACGCGTTATGCAATTATGAGCTATGGCAATCTGACGCCGGAAGACGTCGAATATTTTGAGGGCGTGAAGAATGAATTGGACGCGCTCCTCTCGGAGAAGGAGCGGCTTCGGACGATTGCCGATGCGCTGAATGGCTTCGGCAAAGGGGACTTCTTGCCGACGGCTTCCATGCCAGCGGAGACGCGGAAGGCGTACAATTCCATTTATCAAATCCTTTCCGCCAGCGACAACAAGAAGGTTCGCGACAATGCGCGAGTGAACGCGATCCTCGCGGCGCGGATGCTTTCCCGCCTGGGCTTTATGTGGAAGGACGACGCGGGCCGTGATGTGAACCTCATGGAAATCCTGCCGAAGCTGGCCGCAAATGCTGTATATCAGGCAGAGGATAAGTCTGCCTATATGCAGGAAATGACGCGGCAGATTGACGAGGTACGCGCGAAGTACGAAGGAACCGCCCAATGGATGAAAGCCCCGAACGGGCAGCCAACGAAACTAAATGAAGATCAATGGCTTACGGTGCGGACGGATGCTTTCAAGAATTGGTTCGGGGATTGGGAAAACGACGCGGCTAATGCCTCGAAAGTTGTGGACGAGAACGGCGAGCCGCGCGTTGTATATCATGGAACGAGTGCAGACTTTGACACGTTCAGCCTCGATTATTTGGGCGCGGCCAGCGGTGACGCGGGCTTTTTCGGGAAAGGCTTTTACTTCGCTTTCACCGAAGGAGAGGCGCGGATGTATAACGGCAGGCGCATTATTGATGCGTTTGTAAATCTGAAAAATCCGCTGTACTTTATCGAAGAATTGCATACATATAACGGTATGCGGACTAATACATTGGGAGCGGAGAACGTCGCCTTTGTATTGAATATTGCCGAGAAATTCCCGGAACTTGCAAAAGACCATGTTGTTGATGCTTGGAAACGGACTGGCGACGGAGAGAGTGAGACAAAAGAATTGTCCTTCGCTGAATTTGCGAAGGAAGTCAAAAACGTTATAAGCCGGAAAAAGTTTAGGATTGATGAGGTCGAAAACTCTTACGGCGAAAAGGAATATATCCTTACTGCTGACAAAAAGCAAAAGACCTACACAGACGGAAACGGGAAGAAAAGAAAATATATTGATTACGGATTTCAGAAGCGTTTCTTGAATAAAGAAGATGCTGAAAATAAATTGCTTCAGGCGTATTATTATCTTTCCGAATCCGTTTATGATGGCATTGATATTCCACGCGCGGCAGTTGTTGTGCAGGAAACAGACTTCAACGAGGCGCTTTTGAAGCGTGGATATGATGGAGTGCTTCAGTCAAAAGAAGGCGATGAAGTTGTTGCCTTTGAACCTACACAAATAAAAGCGGCTACAGGAAACAATGGGCAATACCTCGCAGATGATCCTAATATGTATCATCAATTTGCCGGGGAAAACGCCGATACCGCGGACAAGGCAAAACTGGCCGAGGCGCAGCGCATGGACGATGACGGTGCAAAGGCAGAGGATATTTACAAGGCGACCGGTTGGCTTAAAGGCCGGGATGGGAAATGGCGTTTTGAAATTCCCGACAATCTTGACAAGATTGATTTTTCGGAGCTTGAAAATAGCCCGTTTTCCTATCTTGCTTTAGGAAGAATTTATGATAATCCGGCGCTGTATGAAGCGTACCCGTGGCTTGAAAATATTTCTGTTGGCAAAGCAGAATTGCCTATGAGTACGCAGGCTATGGTTCGTTATCAATTCGACGAGCCGACGATCCTGCTTAATCAGAATCGGATGGATGACTTGCGTATTAAAAATTCTCTCGTACATGAGATTCAACACCTTATTCAGATGAGAGAAGGATTTGCTGGCGGAGGTTCCCCGGAGACAGCTCTTTACCAAGTCGAGAGGGAGATTGATAGGCTTGAAACTGCTTGGGAAAAGATAAGTGATAAGGCTCGCGACTTTTTGTCGATACGCGGTAGGTTAGATAATTCGATGCTTGGGATTATTGAGTTGTCAGATGATAAACTCGCGTCCCTTCGGAAAGAACTGCAAGACGTTGAAAAAACACTGCCGGAAGATGAAAAGAAAAACGCAAGCAATATCAAAGGAATGTTGATGCGATTAAAGCGGATTGCGGATAAATACAAAAACGATCCGAATGAGCTGTATTATGATTTGGGCGGAGAGCAGGAAGCAAGGACAGCGGCTTCGCGTGCAGATACCCATACCAAAATTGCGGAAGCAAGAACGAATTTGATTGAGGCCGAAGTTGAATTTGACCGACTCAAAAATTCTTTAGAGGGCGACGAAAAAGCAAAGCTCGAAGAATTTCTTGCCGCTCGGGAAGAAACGAGAAAAGCAGAAGAGGAAGTCGAGAAAAGCGGAGCTGATAGTGGCGATGAAGCATGGGCGAAAATGGATGCTGCATGGCAAAAGGAAATTGATTTGTATAATGCACTTCCTGACCGCATCCATGAGGCAGTGCAAAACGTTGACAATGCTGAATGGAATTATTCTTTCGTTGCAAAAGAGTTCATGGGAGAATTGCCGCAGCCGCATAATATCAATGCAGTTGTAGTATTCGACGGGAGAGACTTTCCCTATAATGAGGCAACAGCCCAAAACGCCGAGCAGGCCCTTGATATGCTGATGCAGGCCGCTTGGCACGGTTCGCCGTACTCGTTCACGCAGTTTGACCTCGGTGCAATCGGCACAGGGGAAGGGCATCAGGTTCACGGTTGGGGGCTGTACTTCGCGCAGGATCGGAAAATCTCCGAGGGGTACAAAAATATTCTTGCCAAGCGGGAAGTGGAAGTAAACGGGAGAACATACTACAATCCCGACGTTTTCGATGAATCATTTTCGCCGGCGGAAAGTTTTGCGATTGGGTCATTGATTCAGCGAGACTACGATAAAGCGGGCGCAATCGACTACCTCAAAGGAACCTTGCAGCGCGTACCGGAAGGAAGAAAAAAGACGATTGCGGAAGCGATCAATCTTATCGAAACGGACAAGATAAAACTTGTTTCGGAAACAACCGGTTCGCTTTATCGCGTAGAAATTCCAGAGGAAAATGTCATGCTCGACGAGCAGAAAATGTTTGACGAGCAGCCGTCCAAAGTCAAAAAGGCATTAACGAAGATAATCAAGAATTTCACGACGGAACAGCTCGAAGAGTTGGGCATCGACGTTTCATATTACGGGCGGCAAAAGTCTATTCAACAGGCGCTTGAACTGTTCAAAAACACAGACGGTAAGAAGATATACGGGACCTTGTGGGATGCTGTAGGTGGAGATCGTGAGGCGTCTGAACTTCTTAACGAGTATGGCATCAAAGGGATAACCTATGGCGGTGAACGTGATGGTCGCTGCTATGTCGTATTCGACGATAAGGCCGTTTCCATCATCGACACCTACAATCAGCGCGTGAACGGCGAGACATACCGGGGCGGATTCAGCGCGGCGATGAACTTTATCAAGCTATTCCAAGACGCCGACGAATCGACCTTCATGCACGAAATGAGCCACTTCTATCTGAACGAGCTTCAGAAGATTGCCATGAACGCCGGGGAAAACTCGCAG
>CACZOL010000220.1 GCA_902782705.1 uncultured Selenomonadaceae bacterium | reverse complement strand
TTCACCGCATTGGTCAAGATGTTGGTAATGACCTGCTTGACGCGGACCTCGTCGCCGAACAGGGTATGGGGCGTCTCGGGATCGACCTTGACATACAGGGCCAGCCCATGTTCCTCCGCCCGCAGGCGCACGAGATTGACGAGGTCGTTCACGAGCGAGGGCAGCGCATACTCCGCGGGGAGGATATCCATCTTGCCCGCCTCGATTTTCGAGAAATCGAGAATGTCGTTGATAATGGAAAGCAGGCTCAAGGACGCGGCATGCGCGTTCTCTGCATACGTCAATATATTCTCTTCGCTGCTCTCCCGCAGGATCATCTCGTTCATGCCGATGACGGCGTTGATCGGCGTCCTGATCTCATGACTCATCATCGAGAGGAACGCCGTTTTCGCCTGATTCGCAGCTTCCGCCGCTTTGCCGGATTCCTCCGCCGCTTTCAGTGCGTTTTCCAGCGTAATTTTCCGCTGCAGGGCGTCGCGCATCTCTGCGTCGATGTCCGCGAAGCCTATGCAAATGGCGTGAATGGTCGTGCCCTTCTCGTTCGACACGGTGTTCGCGGCGGAAATGTGGAACTGTCCGTAGCGGTCCTGCCCGTCGCGTTCCGCCAAGAAGCGAAAAGTGAAAATCGGCTCCGCGGCGAGCCGGCGGCGAATCTCCTCCGGCTCGATGTACCGGAGGAAGTCATGCCGATATTCATGTTTCACAAAGCGCTCGGCATACGACGTGAATCTCTGATGGAAGGGGAAATGCTCGCCGACCTCCGGAGCGTTCTCCAGCAGCTCGTCCTTGCGGTAGCATACGGCGTCGTCGCTGTCGAGGTCGACATAGTAGACGCTGCGGTAATTGGAGGCGAGGGAGTTGATCACATTTTCCTGCTGCGCCTTCTCATGTTCCTGCGCCCAAAGCTCCTCTTGCATCGCAAGCTGTTCTTCCAGCTCCTGCTGTTTGCCGCGGTTCTCGGCCTCGGATACTTCTTTTTCCAGTGTCGCCTGCGCGGCCCTGCGGATTTGCAGATACAGGACGGCGAACACCGCGAGAAGCACCAAAGCCGTCAACGCGGACTGCACGAAGCTCCGCTTGGCAATCCCTTCCGCAATCGAGCTGATCTGCTCGTTGATGACGCTGTCCCGCACGAGATAGGTGATCATCCAATCCGTATCCTTGATCGGGACATAGCAAAGCGTCTCCCGGATATTGCCGTAAGTAAATGTCGCTACGCCCTGCTTTCCTTCCTCGAAATCCGTGATCACGGACTGCAGGGAAGTCCCACGCTCAAAATTCGCGTGCGACAACGCCTCCAAGAGGTTTGTCTCGCTGGCGAGGCCGTCGAGCACCATATTCGTCATCGCTTCCCCTTTGCGGGTGTATATATTGCAAAACGTCGTATTCTTGTTGTCTGTTTGCAGGGCAAGATTCTTCAGCATCCGGTTCATGTCGATTTCCATGAAGCAGGCGACCAACGTCTTTCCTTCCAGCGGCAGCCTGTCCACCGGCATAGCAATGACGACCTTCTTGGCGCCGTCCACGTCTTTCAGCGACACCTGCGATCCCGTGATATGGTTGTAGTCGAAGCGGTAAAGCTGCACGTCCGTCCGCGTCCCCCGGGAGGTGTAGATCATGCCGTCGCTGTCCACGAAAGCGAATTTCTCGAGTCCGTAGAGCTGCTTCATGCGCGCCTGATACGCCTGCAAATTTTCTATGCTGGCAAGATCGTGCGGCGTGAGCAGCCCGACGGCGGCGTCCATGCTGGCGGCATAGTTCGACAGCGTGGACGAAACGACCTGCCCACGCCGCGCCGCCAACTCGTCAAGATACATCATGCTCACCGCGTGAACGGCGGCCTCCGTATCCTCGCTGGCATTCCTGCCCGTGATGACCGTACCGAGTAAAAGAATGGCGGCGACGATGACGCAGCCGATAGCCGCCTCTTTCATGAAGCCTGTGCTCTCCGAAGATTTCAACGAACTCATCTCCCGTTGAAAAAGGTATATCGATAATAAATTCTACTCTTATAATTATTTTTCCTTCTTTTCCTTCGTTTTTTCCTCGAGCCGCTTGAAGAGTCACAAAACACAAAAAGCCGTCATGATAGACGGCTTATGGTTGCTTTGAGCAAAGATCTTTCAGGACAACGCAAGCATTTAGGCGTCATTTTTCCTTCAAATGATTGAACCCCATACAAATCCATACATTAGAAAATAGGACTTCTAAAGTAAAAGCACCAATCCTTCAATGAAGATCGGTGCTTTTTTCTTTCAAAACCGTAAACGGTAAGAGGGTGCATACAATTATCTATGTTTAGAACAAACGCTCGTCCCATCTGTGCCGTCGCCTATG
This sequence comes from uncultured Selenomonadaceae bacterium, assembly GCA_902782705.1. Taxonomy (GTDB): domain Bacteria; phylum Bacillota; class Negativicutes; order Selenomonadales; family Selenomonadaceae; genus RUG12372. Next base: position 439 of record CACZOL010000220.1, on the reverse strand, counting down.
AAAATCGCCGTTTTTTTCACAGGCGATATTCTTGCTATGAAAAAATCCCGTTTTTTTCATAGCAAAAAATTTAACTATGAAAAAACGCCGCTTTTTTCATAGCTGCCTTTTCCTGTTTTATCCCTTATGATATGTGCTTTTATCGTAATACGATTACAACTCCTTGTCAACAAAACCTTAATTTTTTTGGAGTAAGATTTCCTGATAATCAGATTTCCCGATTCCAAAAAATTATGCCATAAATTTTCCCATCAAGCAAGAAACCCCGCGCCTGCAAAAAGCACGCGCGGGGTCTTCATTTCAGGGGTAAAGAGAACCCGTCTCTCTTTTGGATTGGAAAGTTTACTCTAATTCCCTAACTTAACCTGTACCTTAAACATTTTTGTTAGGGTTCTCTGTTACGATTTGATTTCATTTGGTTTCAGCTGTCCATATCACA
>CACZOL010000219.1 GCA_902782705.1 uncultured Selenomonadaceae bacterium | reverse complement strand
TTCACTCCTCGTAAAAATACGACTGTTCCAGTCCTTTGAAAATAACTTCGCGGTTTTCCGCGTCTTTCGTCAGATTTGCTTCGAGCAGCGTCCGTATCTCCAAGTCGTTGACCGGGCTTCGCTCCATCGCCGAAAGATATTTCTCCTTCGGCACGTTTTGCCAGTTCACGACCACGCTCAGCGACTTTTTCAGCATTTGGTCGAGCCATATCCGCATGGCGCGGCCGTTTCCTTCCATGAACGGATGGGCAACATTCATTTCCACATATTTCGCGATAATCTCCCCAAAGGTTCCCTGCGGCATTTTCTCGATGGCGGCGAGGGCTTCGCGAAGATAAAGGCAGTTCGCGAAGCGGAAATTTCCCTTCGCGATGTTTTGCGTTCGTATCTCGCCCGCAAACGGGTACAGATCTTTGAACAGATATTGATGAATCGCCACAAGACCCGCCGTCGTTCCGACTTCTATGTTTTCAATGTCTCCTGACGTATACAGCTGTTTCGCGTTTTCCAAACTTTTCGCGTTCAGTTCCGAAATATTCATCATTTCCGCCGCCTTTCCTCTTTAATTTTACCACGCCCGCGACGCAAAAAAAACCGCCCCGCCGAAAGTTTCCTCTCGGCGGGGCGTCCTTAACAAATTACGAGATCAGAAAATCAGGAATTCTGAAATTCTGAAATTCTGATTTTCTGATTTGAAATTTTTCCTCACGCGCCGCTCTTTTCATACGTCCGATACATCTCGATCGGCTCGGGATTGTCTTTAAGGCTCCAGATGCCGCAGGGACAAACGCCCGCGCAGATGCCGCAGCCGATGCACTTCTCCGGATCGGAGACGTATTCCCAGCTGCCGTCCTCGCCGTCCACGCGCGTGATTGCTTTCTCCGGGCAGGAATTGACGCACATGCGGCAGTCGCGGCAAGTACCGCAGGAAACACAGCGCGTATGTTCCTCGCCCGCATCCGGCAAGTCGCAATGGTGGCACTTCTCGAAGTACGCCTTGGACAGCCGCTCAGCGGGAATCCGCTCCTTCGTGAAGACGGGCGTGATTTTTTCGCCGCGCAGATACTGGTCGATAGCGACGGCGGTAAGCCGCGCGTCGCCGATGGCGTCGGTCAGCCGCCCCGGCTTCACCGTGTCGCCCGCCGTGAATACGCCGGGCAGAATCATCTTTTCCGGCGAAGGCACGAGCCAATCCCCCCTGAACTTTTGAATCGAGGGATCGTCGGGCAGGAAGTCGGTAATCGGTGCCTCGCCGATGGAAACGATAACCTGATCCGCCGCGATGAAGCGCCCGTCGTCGGAATAGACGCCCTCCGTCGCAATTTTTTTCGTCACGAAAGGCCAGACGATTTTGCCGCCGAGGGATTCGAGCCGGTCGATTTCCTTTTGGAACGCGGCGGGTTTCACCACGTCCACGACGATGACCTTTTCCGCCCCCTGTTCATAAGCGCTGGTGGCCACGTCCATGCCGGAATTGCCGCCGCCGATGACGAGAACTGTCTTGCCTGTGGGCGGTTTTTCGCCGCGATTGATCGCTTTCAGATAGTCGAGCCCCATCGTCAGAAGCTCCGTCCCCTCCCATGGGAAGAAACGCGGTTTGTGGCCGCCCGTCGTCACGAGCACGGCGTCGTTTTCCGCGCGAAGCCGGTCAAATTTTTCGCGGTCCACATGGCAGGAGGGAACAAATTTCACGCCGATGCCCTCAATTCGCTTGAGCTCCAACTCAAGGAGCTGATGCGGCATGCGCGAGCGCGGAATGACCTGTGCGAGCTTGCCGCCAAGCTCCGCCGCTTCGTCGTAGACCGTGACCGTATGCCCGCGGCGCGCCAACTGCCACGCGGCGGAAAGGCCCGCAACGCCGCCGCCGATGACGGCGACGTTTTTTCCCGTGCGCTCTTTCGGCGGGTCGACATTCGTGTAGGCGGACTTGAAGCCCAACGCACCAATCTGGATTGCCTCGTCGATAGCGCCGCGCGTGCAGCCCTCCATGCACGGATTCGGGCAGAGCGTTCCGCAGACGGAGCCCGGGAACGGCGTATATTCCAGCACGAGACGCAGCGCCTCCTCCACTTTGCCGTCGCGCAAAAGGGCAATGCGGCGCTGTGTCGGGATGCCCGTGGGACAGGAAAATTCGCAGGGTGCGGCGTATTTCGCGTTGTCCCAGGACGGCACGCGCAAGCGATAAAGACCGCGGTTCACCGTATTCAGCACAGTGAGATCGTCCATCGCCACGTCGCTGAACAGGCCGCCGCGAATCCAGTCCTGTGTGCGGAAAGCCGCAAGATCCGGCAGCGGCTTCGGCTGCTTTTCCTCAAAGGTCAAAGGCCGCAGCTTTTTCCACTGGGACCAGTCGGAAAGCTCCGGCAACAGTTCCGGCTGTTCAATGGCGGCGAGGAACTTCGCCATTCCCTTTTCGAGAAAAGCGACGTCTTCCGTATCAAGCGCCAGACAGCGGATATCTGCAGGGTAATCATCGGAAATCGGGCCGCGCACATAGACGACGCCGCCCACCATGCCGACGCAGGGGCGCTCCCCCAGCACCGAGGCGAACGCTTCGCTGTCCCAGCCGCAGACCACCGCGCGGCCGCCGCCCATAAACTCAAACGAGAAACTGCCGACGTTTTTCAAAATCCAAAGTTCAGGCTCCTCATAGAGCGGATCGTGCTTCATCAGGGAACCCGTGCGCGTGCCGCCCCGGCCGCCGATGTAAATCTTGCCGCCCGCCGAGCAGTGGCCCGCCGTGTCGCCGGCGTCACCGCGAACGGTAATGAAACCGCCCGCGTTCAGCCAGCCCACGTCGGCCGAGGCCGGTCCGTCCACGATGATTTCCGTGTTGTCGAGACACATGGAACCGACGCGCTGGCCGGGGTTTGTGACATGGAACCGGAGCGTTTTCCCCTCCGGATGCCAAAGCGGGCCGCCGATGTCGTGCTGACCGGAGGCGGCAATCTCAAAATCCGTCTCCCCGGCGCGCACCGCGTCCTCCACCGCCAGCAAGAGCTCCTGCGTGGACATGCGCTCATGGCCGTTCAGGGTATCTATCTTGAACATAGTTTTATCCTCCTCATCAGCAGACGTACTGTATTCCCAGCTTGTCGGCGACGGCTTTGTCCGTCGAGACCAGCGCGTCGCTTCTGCCGACCGGGAGCGAAGAGTTTCCGATGGGAGCCATCAGCTTTTTCATCTCCGCGTCAAAAGCCAGCACATAATCGACGATTTTCTGCGCGCCTTTGTCCACATCCAGCCGCTTCATGAGCCGCGGGTCCTGCGTGCAGATGCCCGTCGGGCATTTTCCCGTGTTGCAGGCGTTGCAGCGCCCGTGCTCGTTGCCGACGCAGCCGAGAAGCTGAATCAGGATCTTGCCGCAGAAGACGCCGTTCGCCCCGAGGCAAATCATCTTGAAAGCGTCGGCCGCCGCGTTTCCCGTCAGTCCGATGCCGCCGCCGCCATAGAGCGGAATCTGCCCCTGAAGGCCGTTCTTCACCGCGGCGAGATAGCAGTCGCGGATTTTCGACACGATCGGATGACCCGTATGGTCGAGGGAAACCTCGTTGGCCGCGCCCGTGCCGCCCTGAATGCCGTCGAGGAACAGCCCGCCGCAAATCTTGTACGGATCGCGCAGCAGATTGTTGTATACGGAAACGGAAGTCGCGGACGCCGCGCATTTGATGGCCACCGGCACGCGGAAACCGAAGGCCGCGTTCAGTGAAAGGTGCATCTTCTGCACGGATTCTTCGATAGAATATAGGCCCTGATGATTCGGCGGAGAAGAAAGCGTCGCTTTCGGCACGCCGCGAATGGCCTGCACATGGGGGGCGACTTTCTCAGCCTGCAGCAGTCCGCCGTCTCCGGGCTTCGCGCCCTGCCCGATCTTGATCAGCACGGCGGCCGGATCGCTCTTCATACGCGGGAGCGCTTTCACGATACGGTTCCACCCGAAATGACCGGACGCGATCTGGATAATGAAATATTTCAGATGCTCGGACTCAAGCAGCTTCACGGGCATGCCGCCCTCGCCGGAGCTCATGCGGATCGGAATATTGCAACGCTCGTTCAGGTACACCGTCGCCATCGCCACGGCCTCCCACGCGCGGGTCGAAAGCGCGCCGATGGACATATCGGAGAAAATCAACGGATAAATCCAGCGCACGGGCGGCGCTTTCTTCGCCATCGAGAGCTTCCCGCCTTCCATCGAGAGCGGAAGCTCCTTCGCCGAGATTACCCGTCCCAGCGGCGCCCGCATATCAAAGGTATGGCGCTGGGCGTCAAGCGACGGGTCGGTCATCTGCGAAATGCGCCCGACGATGATCTTGTCCAGCGTGCGCTGCGCGTTCAGGTTCGTGCGCCCGCCGCGCTTGATGGGCCCGTTGTCGCGGGAAAGGAGCGCGCGGCGGTTGTCGGGATTTCGCACGGGGCGAATGGCGTTGTTCGGGCAGACGCGTTCGCACATGCCGCATCCCCGGCAGGCATTGGCAAAGCTCGCCACCTGTTCTATCATCGTCCGCGCAATCTGGCGATGTGCGGGCTTTGGCAGATTGCCCTCGGACACCGTCACGGACTGACGACGCACCACGGGCTTGATCGCTCCGAAGGTGCAGCTCGCGAGACAGCTGCCGCAAAGCGTACAGCGCTCCGCATGATACTCAATCGTCCACGGCAGATCGCCCACCGTGACGTCCTGTACCTTTACTGCTTCCATCTCTTCACCTCCAAGTCGTTGTCGATTACGACAATCTCGCGCTCGTTGGGATAAATATCCTTCGACGTGTCGCGGTTCGGCAAAATCTCGTTGATGCCGCAGACCTCCGACGAAATCGCGATGGTCGTATCGTCGCCGCCCACCACCACCGGACGCAGTTTTTTCGAGTCGCAGCAAGTCATCATGCGCCCGTCGGGCAGACCCGCGATGATCGTGTTCGGCCCGTTGATCTCAAGATGCGCCAGCGACTGACGAATCGAAAGCAGCACGTCCCTGTCCTCACGTTCCTCGATTTCCGAGAACGGCAGCGGCGTAATGACATGCTTATAATACGGAATCGGCCATTTCAGCTCGTGCAGCACATAATGGAGCGTGTAGAGGAAATTCTGCGAGTCCGACTCAAATCCGATATAGCCGCGATGCAGGGATTTCTGGAACTCCTTATTCTTCGTGTAAAACGTGTTCTCGCCGTTGGCGCAGAGCGTGTAGCCCTGCAGGAAAAACGGGTGCGCCGCGTAGCGGATAATCTCGTAGTTCGTATTCTGGCGGCTCTGCACGATGATGTTTTTCGCGACGAGGCAGCCGTTGTCGTCCCAAAGATGGAAATACGTAGCGATGTCGCTGGGATCGCCGACCTCCTTCAGCATCAGGAGATCCGGCCAAAACGAGTAAACATAGCCTTGCCCCGTCTCCGTCAGCATCTTCCGAAGCGCGAGCCGCGTGTCGAGCAAAAGTTCTTCCCGCTCCTCCGGGTCCTTGACGTTGTCCGGATAGTCGTAGTTACGGAAAATGTAGTAAGGCATCGCCTGGATATTCAGCCCTTTCCGTTTGTCCGGCACGGGCAGCCACTCCGACATTTTCACAAAACGATGGGCGTCCATATACTCCTCGACAAGATGGCCGCCCTGCTGCGTGCATGCCATGGAAAGCAGCGGCTTGTCTTTGTAAAGCCCGAATACCCCGTAAAGATCCTGCATCACCATTGCGAAGCCGGAATTGTCGTGCCCCTCCTGCTGCGGAAGCATCAGACGGAGCGCCGTCGACGGCTGCACGGGATTCTTGCTCTTGACAGCACCAATCCTACACATAAGATCATCTTCCTTTCCAAAAAAGCCATGCCCGCTAAATTCAGCCTTCGCCTCCGGCTTGGCTTCTTCAAGCGGTCAGGCATGTGTCGCACTAAATTCACGCTTCGCTAACGCTCGCGTTCATCAAGTGCTCTCACGAGCAAAAAGCCTTGCAACGCCGGAACGAAAAATCGCTCCGGCGCCGCAAGGCTCCATTGCCGTTTTTGTATTGTGTTTTATCAAAACGCAGTATAGCACTCCGGTTTACAATTGTCTACGCAGAGAGCTCATGTATATGTGTATACATTCCATATATGTCTGCCCCCACTTGCTTTTCCTGCGCATACAAGGTACATTATTATCATTTAGCGGGCAAAGCGAACCGACCTGATGAACCGCAAAACTTTCATACAGAAAGAAAGGACGATATGCGACACCATGCAAATCAGAAAATGCCGGGAAGCTGACGTCGCTCCTGCCGGGGCGTTTTACGACAGCGTTGTCCTTTGGCTGGACAACCATATCAATTATCCGAAATGGATGTACAAGATTTACCCGTCGGAAATCTCGGTAAGAGAGATGACGGCGGCGGGCGATCAGTATCTTTGCGTGGACGGCGAAAAAATCATCGGCGCCTTCGCCCTGAACGCCGATCCGCAAGGCAATTATCAAAAAGGCGACTGGTCACGCAGATTGCCCGACGGCGCCTACATGGTGCTGCATGCTCTGGCGATTGCGCCGGAGTTTCAAGGGCACGGCCTGGGCGAGGAAGTCGTCCGGTTCTGCACGGAAAAAGCAAAGACGGACGGCTACAAAGCCCTCCGTCTGGACATCGTTCCGGGCAATCTCCCCGCCAAAAAGCTCTACGAAAAAAACGGCTTCCGGTATGTCGGCGACGTCGATCTGGAACGCGGCCTCGCACATATCCCCACCTTCAGCCTCTACGAGCTGGACTGGTAAAGCCGCCGAATACAGCGCGCCGAGGAGGTGATGAAAATGTCGGAACATAACAAAGGACTTCTGATGGCCGCCGTGGGCGCCGCCATGTGGGGCGGCAGCGGCGTAGCGGGACAATATCTGCTGCAGGACTGCGGCTTCACGACGGAATGGCTGGTCGTCACCCGTATGCTCCTGGCAGGAACGATTCTTTTGTTTCTCGACGTTTTCTTCTATCGGAGCGATATCCTCGCCGTCTGGAAAGACCGTCAGGACGCAAAAGAAATGATTGCTTTTGCGCTGGTGGGAATGCTGATGGTACAGTACACCTATTTCGCCAGTATCAAGCACGGCAACGCGGCAGCGGCCACCGTACTGCAATACCTGATGCCTATCATCATCGTCTGCTACAAGACGATCTCCACGCGCAAGCTGCCGAAAGCTCTTGAGCTTTTCTGCGTCAGTCTGGCTGTCCTCGGCACCTTTCTCCTCGTCACGCACTGCAATCTCGAAACGATGTCCATTCCCGCCGTCGCCGTCGTATGGGGACTGCTCTCGGCGGCCTCCGCCGCCTTCTACACCGTGCAGCCGAAACGACTGATTCAAAAGTGGCGCGCTACCCTCGTCATTGGCTGGGGCATGCTCATCGGCGGCATAGTGCTTGCCTGTATCTGTCCCCCTTGGAAATTTACGGGACATTGGAACGCCGCCGCCGCAATGATTTACGCCTATATCATCATTTTCGGCACAGTCGTCGCCTTCGGCTGCTACCTTGGCAGCCTGAAATACATCCAACCGACGGAGGCCAGCATCTTAGGCTCTGTCGAGCCGCTTTCCGCCATCGCGCTTTCCGTCCTTTTACTGCACATTCCCTTCGAGATCATGGACGCCCTCGGCTCCGCCCTGATTCTCTGCAGCGTGTTCCTCCTAGCGCGAAAAAGCGGTTAAGTAAAACTGTACAGACGTAAACAAAAAAATGGCTGTCGCAAGGAGATTTTTCTTCCTGTGACAGCCATTTTGTTAATTTTACGGCTTTCAAAAATCAGCAGAGGTCGGCAGACGTTCTGATATGGTCGATTGCTTCCTGCAGGATTTTGGATTCGTCCGCGCCGTCGATGTCAAAGCCCACGACTTTGATCAGCTTTACGCTCTTGATTCCGTAGAAATTTTCGGCCAGCGCTTTCACGTACCCATAGCCGTATTCTTCCGGACAGAATGCCCCGCCCGCCGTAGTCACATAGTACAAAACCTTTGCTTTGCACAGCGGCTGCGGAAAACCTTCGCTTGTATAAGAAAATGTAATTCCCATCACGTTGATCTGCTCGAAATATTGTTTGAGGATGGCCGGAAAGGACAGATCCCAATACGGAGCCGCGACCACGATCTTTTCGGCGGCCGCAAATTCCCTCGCCAATGTGAATCTCGGCGAATCATACGCCTCCTTTTCCAAGAGGGCGTCTTTGGTCTTGAGAAATTCCTCGTCTACCAGAGGCATATCTATATCCAAAAGGCGAACCTCTTGAACCGGCTCTCCAATCTTTTTGATCAGTTCGTCTGCCAGCCGCTTCGTTCTCGACCGGCTTCGTGCACAGGCATTGATAAATAAGACCATAATTTACCTCCTCCATTCTTGAACGCATATTTTCGCTGGAAAATTTTAGTATAAAAGAAGCGCTCGCCAAATCGGTGAACGCTTCTTTATTCTGCCTAAACGAATTTCTGTATGGTCATACGGAAAACAATACAGTGTCCAAAAAGTTGACAAGCTCGTTCATTTCCGGCTTGGTAATCTGGCCCGTCGCCCCAAGCATCTCTCCCTTGCTGCGCATCTCATCATTGATAAGGGACGAGAAGAGGATAACGGGGAGTCCGCGCAGTACCTGATCGTCACGGATTAGCTTGAGCAGTCTGTGCCCGTCCATCTTGGGCATCTCGATGTCCGTGATGACAGCCCCGCGTCCCATGTCGGGGCCGTTCCCCTCTTCCGGATGCAGGAAGTTCCATGCTTCCAGTCCGTTGACGAAGGATACGACATTTCCGTAGCCCGCATCCTGAAGCGTACCCACGACCATATTCCGAAGCATCGTGGAATCCTCGGCGACCACGATGGGAGCTCGCTGGCGCAGCTCCTGCAGATTGTCGTTCCGGCTTTCCACCTCCGTGAGCTTCTTGTTGATCTGCGGGTTCACTTCCGCAATGATCGACTCGAAGTCCATGAGCTGCACGATTTTGTCGCCGAACCGCACCAGTCCCACAACTCTGGAAACGCCTCCGACCTGCGGGGGCGACTCCATGTCGTTCCACGATATCCGATGAATCCGCAGTACGTCATCCACGAGGAACCCGATAGCATAGGCATTGATTTCCGTAACGATGATGCTCTTGCAATGCTCTCCTTGCCCATGTCCCATGCAGCGCGGCAAGTTGACCAATGGAATCGTACTTCCCCGAAGCGTAATCACGCCATCCAAATACGGATGCGCCAGCGCCACCTTTGTAATCGGAAATGAGGAGCTCTGGATGACCTCGCGCACCTTTGCCACGTTGATGCCATAGTGAACCGCGCCCACCAAAAACTCCACGATCTCAAACTCATTTGTTCCCGACTCAAGCAGAATCCCGTTCTTCTCGACAGCCATGACAATATGTTCCTTTCACATTTTCTTAAAGGATAGTTCCATTTTGCCTTTGTCCCTTTTGCATATTATAGTGTAGCATCGGCATATTATCAAGCGATTTCCCTCTTGAAAAACAAAATTGCCAGTTCTTGGCATTCCGCGATCGGTCCGAAGGAATACTGCGTTGTGAAGGGTTCTATTTATCGTTTGGCCTTTCTTTTACGGCTCGCGCAGCATCGGATCGGGCGGATTTCCATAACGGGCGTCCCACTCGCGGCTGAAAATGCGGTGATTGAAAACATGTCCGGCGACGAAAGCCTTGCTTTCCTCCGAAACCGACGTATCGGCGTCAAACCGGGCAGCCACCTTCTCAAAGTTGAACTCATTCATGCCCGCCTTCACATAGCCGTGCTGCCTGTCGCCGTCGAAAAACATCTCAAACTGCAGCTCCGGCGTCCACGCCTTCCACTGCGTTTCCCTCTCGTCGAAGTTCGGGT
>CACZOL010000218.1 GCA_902782705.1 uncultured Selenomonadaceae bacterium | reverse complement strand
TGCGGAAAGCAGCGTCGGCGCTTTCGACACGTCGGAAAGGGAGAGCGTCGCGATCTCTTCCACGTCGTATTCTTTGCAGCCCTGCATATAAGAGTCGCAAATCACTTTGCCAAGCGCCGCGCCGCCCATCGCCGGGTCTTTTGCCAGCGCGCCCACCCAGCCCGTATAATTCCAGCCGCAGCCCGGCTCTATTTCCTGCGAAGCCACCATATAGCGGGAGAAGCCGTGCACCGAGCCGAGCGTATCGACGGTCGCCATCAGGCAGGCGTCAAATCCGATCAGCTCGAAGGGAGGATCGTCAGGGTTCTCGCCGTAGACGGAAGAAAACGCGGCGCGCATCTCGTCCAGGCTCATCATGGTCTGGTAACGCTCGTCGAGACAGAGGCCGCCGGCGCTGCCGCCGCCGTGGTCCCAAAACACGAACACTTTGTGGTCGGCGTCGAAATTATCCTTGCCGAAGCGCAGGAAGTCCGCGAGCCCGTCGCCGGAACCCATATTCGCGTCGGGCGCCGTGCCGAGACTGTGCAGGCCGTCCGCGTCGTAGACGAAACGCCCCATGCCGCGCGTCGGCACGCCGTCGGTATGCCACCGATTCGCGCCGCCGGTCTGGATCACGACCTTGACATTCGGCGGCAATTTGACGTTCTGCAATTCTTCCAGGTCCATGGACGCCGCGCCCATTTCCGATTCAAGATCGGTGCCGCACAGATACCAATAGACGACCCAAGTATCGGAGGCATTGTATACGCTGGAAAAGTCCGCGCCCGAACGCGTATGGGACGCGGCGTTGTTCTCCGTGCCGCAGCCCGTGAACAGGAAGAGCGCGGCGGCGGCAAGAGACGCGAGTTTTTTAGCAAGTTTTCGTTTCATGGGGAAACCTCCCTTATCATATTCTTTCACATTATACTTTTTTCACGAATTGTCAACAGTTATGCCGTGAATAGTAAATTTATGCCGCGAATGGTACAAAAAGTATCATTCGCGGCATAAATTTACTGTCTGCGCCCGACCTCTTGATTTTCCTTTAAACCGATGATAAACTTTAGCCGAATCGGGCGACGGGTACACGGCGTCCGCGATCGAAACAGTTTACAACTAATTCTAGGAGGCGTATCTATTCATGAAGAAAATCAAATCCCTGAAAGTATTTTTCCTTGCGGCTCTCTTCGTCATGGGCCTTTCCAGCGTCGCTTTCGCGGGCGCGCAGGACTTCGTGCTTGTGAATAACACCGGCTATCCGATCTATGTGGTCAACGTCAGCCCGGCCAGCTCCAACGATTGGCAGAACGATATCCTTGGCAGCCAGATTCTCGGCAACGGGCAGTATTGCGAAGTTGCTTTCCCGACGAACGGCGTCCAGTATTGGGATCTCCAGGCGGCTTTCGAGGACGGCAGCAGCCTTTCCTGGTACAACATCGACCTTCTGAGCGTTGCGCAGGTCACGCTGAACGGCGACGGCACCGCTTCGTTCCAGTAAGAATCATACACGCAGTTTTCCTGTCCCCGCTGGTATGTACCTGCCAACGGGGACAATTATAATTGAAGAGCGGGGACACGGCGTCTACGCTCGAAACAGGTTCTAGCCTATATTTTAGGAGGCGTATTTACTTATGAAGAAAATCAATTCTTTGAAAGTATTTTTCCTCGCGGCTCTCTTCGTCATGGGCCTTTCCAGCATCGCTTTCGCGGGCGCGCAGGATTTCACGCTGGTGAACAACACCGGCTATCCGATTTACCAAGTCAATGTCAGCGCCGCCAGCACCAACAGCTGGGAAGAGGACATCATGGGCTCCGACATCCTGCCGAACGGCTCGTCCGTCCATGTAAACTTCGGCGCAGGCAACACCCAGTATTGGGACATCCAGGCAATCTTCGAGGATGGCAGCTCCCTTGCCTGGTACAACATCGACCTTCTCTCCACGTATCAGGTCACGCTGAACAGCGACGGCACTGCGACGCTTGAATAACATCACCCCAAAAAGGAGCTTTTACTTATAATGAAGAAACTTTTCAGCATGGCGCTGCTCGCGGCGATGATCGCTTTCGTAGGCGCGCCGACCGCATCGGCGGAAGAATATCTGGAAGTGGACGGTCCGGTGGAAGCCGGAGACGTTCTGGTCGATCAGAACGGCGACGTCTATGTAGTCGAAGAGGAACAAGAAGAGGAAGTCGAGTTGGTCGTCGACGAGCCGGTGGAATCCGGCGACGTCTTGGTCGATCAGGACGGAGACGTCTACGTCGTCCAGTAACTCGATCCCCCGGATATTTCTCTCCTTTCTCATTATCCCCGTCGGCATGTACCTGCCGACGGGGATTTTTTACGCATATTTCAGTTCCTTTTCAATTTTCTAGGATATACTATCTATGATTTTACGGAAAAATGGAGGGAATATCGTGCGAAAATTCCTTTGCGCGGGGCTTGTTTCCCTGCTCTGTCTCGGCGGCGCGCCGGCGGCGCAGGCGGCGGCTTTTCAGGTGGGCGATCAGGGCGGCGAGGTCGCCGAGATTCAGGAAGCGCTTTCCAATCTCGGCTACGACGTGACGCCGGACGGCGATTTCGGGCCGGGTACGGCGGCGGCGGTCCGTTCTTTTGAGGCGGAGCGCGGTTTGGAGACGGACGGCGTCGTAGGGCCGGTCGTTTATCAGGCTTTGATGGGCCGCGCAATTCCCGAGGTCAGCCGCGGCGGCAACGCGCTGGCTCGGCGCATTGCGGCGACGGCCATGCAATATCTCGGCGTTCCCTATGTTTACGGCGGTTCGACGCCGGACGGCTTCGACTGCTCGGGCTTTGTCCGCTACGTTTTCCAGCAGGCGGGCGTTCCGCTGCCCCGTGTGGCGGACGACCAATATATGCTCGGCACGCCGGTCGCGTTCGACAATCTTCGGACCGGCGATCTCGTCTTCTTCGTGGACGACAGCGGCGAGCTTTCCCATGTGGGCATTTATTTGCAGGACGGACAGTTCATTCACGCGTCGATTTACACGGGCATTGATTTCGACTCGCTGCACCGCGACTGGCGGCGCGAGCACTATCTCGGCGCGCGGCGCATCGTGTAATCTCAACCCGGATCCAAAGCTCCCGGAAGGTTTCCTTTCGGGAGCTTTTTGCGTCTTGGAAAAATTTTTTCGAAAAAAACGCTTGACAGGAAAAACAATTTGGATATAATGTATTTAAATCATACATGTAAAGTATGATTTACGACTGATCACAAAAAAGTGAAGGCCGGAACGATAGGAAAGGCATGTATGCGGCGTACAGCGCCGCGAGCCGCTTTTCCCATCGTCCCGACCTTTTTATTTTACAAGGAGTGTGAAAGCATGGCAAAGTCGATATGGAATCCTGCCGTTCGACAAGCTGCGGCGGACCGAATGTGTAGCTGACCGAGGATAGGAACAAAATTTTTTGAAGTATGAAAATCATACTTCAAAAAATTTCGGATTGAAATTTGAAGGAAGGAAGAATCTATCATGAAAAAGACGAGAAACATTATTTTATTGGGATTCCTTTTGATCGGCACGCTTTTGCTGGCCGGCTGCGGCGGCGGAGGCGGAAACAAATCGGCCGGCAAGGACGGCGCCGGCGAGCCGCTGGAGGTCCAGATCAATACGAACCGCGTCAGCAGCGCGCTGACCGTCCTGGCCGAAAACGGCGGATTCAATAAGGAAGAGAATATCAAAGTCAATCTTCATGTGATGAACGTCGCATACGCGGATATCCTGAGCGCGCTGACCTCCAACAAGGTCCATGTGACGACGGGCGGCGTCGGCTCCACGGCCCCGCTCCGCATGATGGAAAACGGCGCTGATTTCGTCGTCATCGGCGGCCAGATGGGCGAGGGCGCCGACATCGTGACCCTGCCGGAACGCGCTTCCGAGTGGGAAAACATCACCGCCGAAACGGTGAAGGGAAAGAAGCTCGGCGTCGTCCGCACGGCTTCCGGCGATATTGCCCTTCGCGGCGCGCTTTCCCGCATGGGCATCGACCTCTCCACGATCCAGTTCGTAGAGCTCGGAAACGAACCGGCCATCATCGAGGCCATCAAGAAAGGCGAGCTTGACGCCGGCAACGTGCAGGCAAATCTCCGCGACACGGCGCATCAGGCAGGCCTTGTCTCCGCGCTTCACGTCGATAAGATTTCGCCGAACTTCATTTGCTGCCGTGTCCTGACGCGTCCGCAGACTTTGAAATCGCGCCGCGCCGACCTCGTGAAGTTCCTCCGCGCCCAGCTTAAAGCCTATCGCTTCCTGCACACGCATCCGGAGGAAGCCCTGCCTCTCGTCAACAAGTCCATCGAAGTCGATCCCAAGGTGCTGCGCAGCCAGCTTCTCGAAGACGAGCATCTGAAGCTCGAGCCGGATCCGGCGGGCCTGCGCGTCGCAGAATTCTACGACAGCATGAAGCGCGTCGGCTATATCGAAGGAAAAATCGACATCAAAGACCATCTCGACATTTCGCTGTATCGCGAAGCGTTGGAGTCTCTTCTGAAGGAAGAACCGAACGACCCGACGTGGCTGAAATTCAAGGCGGATTACGAAAAGAACGACGGCGCTTGGTAAAACCATCAGGGAGGCGGCAAGGAAATGCATAAAATAGAGATTTCCAATGTGTCGCTGACGTATAATGACGACGGCACAGTATACAACGCATTGGATCAAATGAATTTTTCGGTGGAGCCGGGGGAATTCGTGAGCATCATCGGTTCGTCCGGCTGCGGAAAAAGCTCGACGCTGAGCATACTGGCCGGTCTGAGAGAGCCGACGGAAGGACAATACCTGATCGACGGGAATGTCAGTCATGGCACGGGCCGAAACCGCGGCGTGGTCTTTCAGCATTATTCCCTGTTTCCATGGATGACGGCGGAAGGAAATGTCGCGTTCGGCATTCGTCAGGCGTTTCCCGACACGACGGAAAAGGAAGCCTCGGACATCGCCCGCGGATATCTGGAAAAAGTCGGCCTGGCCGGGTTTGAGGATAAATATCCGTACCAGCTTTCGGGCGGTATGCAGCAGCGCACGGCAATCGCAAGAACGCTTGCCATGCAGCCGGAAATCCTGCTCTTGGACGAGCCCTTCGGCGCCATCGACGCGCGAAACCGAATCCTGTTGCAGGACCTGCTTTTGGACGTCTTGGGGAAAGAGAAAGAGCAGAAGACGATCGTTTTCGTCACGCACGACATAGACGAAGCGATCTTGTTGTCGGACCGCATCCTGTTCATGGATCAAAAACATATCCTTGAAGAATTTCAAGTCCCGTTTTCCCGCCCCCGAAATCGAGAGCTCATCTTCCAGTCGCAGGAATATATCCAAATGCGGCAGGCACTTTTGAGCTGCTTTTTCCGCGGCATACGGGAAAAAATCGGCGGAGAGGAGGTCTATCTATGATGACGGCAACCCTGCAGGAAAAGAAACGAATCGAATTTTCATGGCCGGCAATCCGGACGATGCAATGGTTCGTTCCCCATGTGCTGTTCGCTGTGCTGCTGGCGCTGATCTTTACGCCGGGCGCCGACGACGCGACGCCGAAAGGCCCCTTTCTCGCGGTGCTTGCCATCGGCGAAGCGGCGCTCCTCCTTCGGAGGGATTCCCGTCCGCTGAGCGACGTCATGACGATCCTCTTCCTCCTTTTCATCGTTTGGGAGTTCGGCACGACAAAGGCGGACGACGTCAATCTGATTTTGTACCCGTCTCCGGCAAAGGTATTCGATGTATTTGCCACAGATTGGCAAAAGATTCTCGACGGGATCCGCTCTTCGATGTATCTTTTGGGCGTGGGCTTCACGGCGGCGCTGACCCTTGGCGTCCTTTTGGGCATCGTCACGGGCAGCGTGGCGCGTCTCCGGGACTCGCTGCTGCCGCTGGCGAAGGTCATCAGCCCGATCCCGCCGATCATCTACACCCCGTATGCGGTGGCCGTGCTGCCGACCTTCGAGATCGCTTCGATATTCGTCATCTTCAGCAGTATTTTCTGGCAGATCTATATCCAGACAGCGCTGAGCGTTTCGAGTATCGACCAAAAACTTCTCGACTCGGCGAAAACGATGAATCTTTCCGCTGCGGCGATGTTTTTCCATGTGCTGTGGCCGTACTGCCTGCCGAATATCATGAAAACGCTGCCGCTTTCCGTGGCGAACGCGTTCATGGTCCTGACCGCCGCCGAAATGATCGGCGCGACTTCCGGCCTCGGATATTTCGTGCGGTATTATGCGGATTTTGCAGACTATACGCGCGTCATTGCCGGCATCTTCCTGATCGGCATTGTCGTCTCGGCTTTGAATTACGGCATTGCCGAGCTGGAGCGAAAAGTCGTCCGCTGGCATTAAGGGAAACGCCGAACAAGCCCCTTCGATTCATGCCGTGTCTTTTTCCTAAGAAAGTTATCAAAATGAGCCGCTGCGTGAGAACAGCGGCTCATTTTTCACAAGCATAAAAATCTATTGTAGCCCAAAGACAAGCGTGGTAAAATGGTATCCGCAACACAAAAACGAGTGTACTGACCTTGGCAAAATGTCATCGTGTCCGTACACAAGGAGCAATGATTTTCTATGAAAGCCCTGCGGAACTTTATCATCGGCATCTCGGTCTGTCTGGCCGTCCTGCTCTTTCTGAATATGACGTTCCTCGGCACTGCGATCGCGTTCTTTCGCGAAGGCCGCATGGCCTACGGGCTGACGGTCGGCTCGCTGCCTGTCGGCGGCATGACGCGCGAAGAAGCGGCCCGTGAAATCCGCCGTGCGGCGGAAACCGCGCTTGCGGGCGACGCGCTGGTACTGTCGCTGCCGTCAGACGGACGCTCTTTCGTATTCCGCGCGCCGGAGATCGGACTGTCCGCCGACCTCGACAAAACGCTGGACGACGCGTATCACGTCGGACGCGACGGCTCGCTGCCGGAGCAGATTTTCGCGGTGCTCCGCTGCGCGCTGCAAGGCCGGGAAATCGCGCCGTGCACGACGCTGGACGACACAAGATTCTCTGCGGCGCTGGCAGGCGTCAAAAAAGAGATCGACCGCGAGCCGAAGGACTCGTATATCTCATTTACCCCGACGGGCGTCGCGCACCATCCGGGGACGTCCGGCCAACGCCTGGACGCCGACGCGCTGGCGGAAAAGGTCAAGCCGCAGCTTCTCGCGCTGCATTTGCCGTGCCGTGAAGGACTGGAGCCGGAAGAACTTCCCGCGCAAATCGAACCGGAAAACATCCGCTCCATCGACGGAATGCTTTCGACCTGCACGACGTATTATCAGCCGTACACAGGGCGCGGGGACAATATCGAGATCGCGACGGCGGCGCTGAACGACTGCCTTGTGCGTCCCGGTGA
>CACZOL010000217.1 GCA_902782705.1 uncultured Selenomonadaceae bacterium | reverse complement strand
TCCTCGTTCGGATCGGTGACGGCGACGACCTCCGTCTCCACGTTCGCCGTCCGTGAAAGCTCGTCGTAGATTACCATGAAATTCGACATGGTGTCGAGGGTGCCGCCCGACTTCGAGATCACGAGCAGCAACACGCGAAGCGCGCGCTTCCTGTGCGTCTTCGCCACCTCGGCTTTATGCGCGAGATAATTCAGCAGATCTCGCGTGCGGCGCGGGTCGATGTTATTGCCGCTGAAATAGACTTCGGGCCAGCCGCCGCGTTCCTCCGGCGTCATCGCATTCCAGAATTCGCCGCAGCCCACGTCGAACAAGACCTTGTTGCCGAGGAATGAGCCGCCGATGCCGAGGGAAACGACCACGTCCACGCGGCCCTTGACGCCTGCGCCGAACTTTTTCAGTTTCTCGATATCGGCGGGCGAATTGAGATTGCCGTCCTTGATATACGGAAGCTGCGGGAACAGCACAAGCTCCGGCGCTCCGTCTTTCGACAGATGGCCGCGTACCTCGCCCGTCCCGCGCATCTTGCAAACGGCTTCGTGCGCCGCTCTCGTATCGGGCAGTTCTTTTTCCGTGACTTTGCCTTCGCCGAAAAGGTTCGTGTAGTCGAACGTGAATCCCGACGGCAATTTAATTTCGTTCCCCATGATTTCCGACTTCCCCCGCTTCCCGTTATTTACCTTTCTCCAATAAAGGACCTACCGTTTTCACCAAATATGTCAGGAAACGTTCGCGAAGCTCGGGACGTTTCAGCGCCTGCTCCACCGTCGCTTCCAAAAAGCCTTCCTTATCGCCGATGTCGTAACGGCGGCCGAAGAAATTGTAGGCATAAACCGCCTGCTGGCCCGCCAGCACACGAATCGCGTCTGTGAGCTGGATTTCGCCGCCCCGCCCCGGCTGCGTCTTCTCGAGGATCGAGAAAATCTCCGGATCCAAGATATACCGCCCCAAGACGGCGAGACGCGACGGCGCTTCTTCCTGCGTCGGCTTCTCGATCAGGTCCATCGCCTGCCAGATGTTCGGCTTCACCGCCCGCGGCGTGACGATGCCGTAATTCGACACCGTT
The DNA here is from genome assembly GCA_902782705.1 of uncultured Selenomonadaceae bacterium. Taxonomy (GTDB): domain Bacteria; phylum Bacillota; class Negativicutes; order Selenomonadales; family Selenomonadaceae; genus RUG12372. The sequence goes on along the minus strand of CACZOL010000217.1, from coordinate 6,740 downwards.
TCCGCAGGAACTTCCTGCACGCCGAGCACGCTGCCGCCGAGGTCGTTGTAAACGTCAATCAGCTGCGACAGGCACGGCACCGCTGCGTCCACGAGATCATCGCCAAGCATGACCGCAAACGGCTCGTACCCGACGAACTGCTTCGCGCAGAGCACGGCGTGCCCGAGCCCCAGCGCTTCCTTCTGGCGAATGAAGTGGATCGTGACTTCCGAGATTTCCTCGACCATCTTCAGCTGGTCGTATTTGCCCTGGGCCTTGAGCTGTGCCTCCAGCTCCAGCGAACGGTCGAAATGGTCCTCGATCGAGCGCTTGTTGCGTCCGGTGATGATCAAAATCTCCTCGATGCCGGAAGCAATCGCTTCTTCGATGATAAACTGGATGGCGGGCTTATCGACGATCGGCAGCATTTCCTTCGGCTGCGCTTTCGTCGCGGGCAAGAACCGCGTCCCGAGGCCCGCCGCCGGAATGACCGCCTTGCGGATTTTTTTCACGAAAACGCCTCCTTCTTGTAGAGTGGAGTTTGGAGAGTGAAGAGTGGAGATAATATTACGTATTCTATCTTCACTCTCCACTCTTAACTCTTCACTCTTATTTATCCTCTAATCTTGGCAAGTAACTCGTCCGTCTTTTCCTTCAAGAGCTTCTCGTCGCCCTTCGTCTCCACGTTGAGGCGGATCACCGGCTCCGTGTTGGACATGCGCAGGTTGAACCGCCAAACGTCGAACTCTACCGAAAGGCCGTCCACTTTGTTGACTTTACCCTTCGGACCGTATTCCGCTTCGAGCTTCGCGATGATCGCTTTCGCGTCGTCCACCGTCGAATTGATCTCGCCGCTGCACGGGAATTTCGCCATGCGCTCCGCCATGAGCTCCGAAACAGTCTTGCCCGCCTCGGACACAAGCTCCATCGTCGTGAGGAAAACGAGCATACCGCTGTCGCAGTACGAGAAATTGCGGAGATAATGATGGGCGCTCATCTCGCCGCCGTACACCGCGTCTTCTTTACGCATCTTGTCCTTGATGAACGCGTGCCCGCTCTTGCACATGACCGGCACGCCGCCGAGTTTTTCGGCGATCTCGATCGTATTCCATGTCAGGCGCGGATCGTAAATGACCTTGCCGCCCGGATTCTTTTTCAGGAACGACTGGGCGAGGAAGCCGACCATATAATAGCCCTCGATGAAGCCGCCTTTTTCGTCAAAGAGGAAGCAGCGGTCGAAGTCGCCGTCCCAGGCGAAGCCCATGGCCGCTTTGTGCTCGCGCACGGCCTTTGCCGTCGCGTCGCGGTTTTCCGGCAGGATCGGATTCGGCACGCCGTTCGGGAAGTTGCCGTCCGGCTCGTTGTAGACTTTGACGAGCTTCACGGGAAGTTTCTTTTCCAATACGTCGAGGATCGGCCCCGCCGCGCCGTTTCCGGCGTTCACGACTACCGTCATCGGCTTCAGCGCTTTTGCGTCGATATAAGTCAACAGATGGTCGACATACGCCTCCGTCACATCCCGCTTCTCGACCTTGCCTTTCGGTCCGTCATAGGGCTTGAAATTCCCCGCGATGGCAAGATCTTCAATATCCTTCAGGCCGGTGTCGCTGGAAATCGGGATCGCTTTCTCGCGGACGAGCTTCATGCCGTTGTAATTCTTCGGATTGTGGCTTGCCGTGACCATGATCCCGCCGTCGAGTCCCAAATGGAACGTGGCGAAATAAATCATCTCCGTGCCGCATTGCCCGATGTCCACCACGTCGCAGCCCGATTCCGTCAGGCCGCGCGTCAGCGCTTCGGAAATGGAAGGGCCGGACAGCCGGATGTCGTGACCGACCGCCACGCGTTTCGCACCCAAAAGCTGAACGAACGCTTTCCCGACGCGATAAGCGAGCTCCTCGTTGACCTCTTCGGGATAAAGGCCGCGCACATCGTACGCACCGAATCCTTTTCTGCTGAGCTCCATAAAAACCCCTCCGTTTTTATCAATATATATTGATTATTTCGCCGCATAGGCAAAAAATCCTCTAAAAATTTTCCAAAAAAATAAAATTTTTGTCCTGCCCGTTAGGCGAAAAGGCCGTCGATTCACACCGTTTCGTTGCCGGCCGCCGCCGGCGACTCCTTAAGCGTTTTTCTCGTAATCGAATACGCGATGAGCAGGGGCACGCACGCGCCGACCCACGCCATCGGATTTGCAAAACACGCGCCGAGATAGCCGAACCGGTCGATCAGGAAGATCGCCGCCAGCGCACGCATCAAGAGTTCCATGAGTCCCGCAAGCGTCGGCACGACCGCCTGCCCAAGCCCCTGCAGCGTGAAACGGAAAATGAAGAGAAGCGACAACACGATATAACAAAGGCCGTTCACCGTGAGAAACGTGCGTCCCATCTCCACGACCTCCGCTTCTCCCGCACCGACAAAGCCTTCAATCACGAATCCGCCGCACAGGATATTGAACGCCGCCGCTAGGATGCTGAATGTGCCCGACATCATGATGCAGGACTTAACGCCCGCACGAATGCGCGAGAGGCGGCGCGCGCCGAAATTTTGCGCCGTATACGTCGCCATCGCCATGCCGAAGGAAATCATCGGCATGACCGCCACCGCGTCCACGCGCTGCGCTGCGGCATAGGCGGCAATCGACTGCGGTCCGAGCCCGTTCAGCGCGCCTTGCAGGATGATCGCGCCGAGCGCCACTACGGACGACTGGAAGCCCATGGTATATCCGATACGCGCATGCTCCCACAGTTCCCTTTTCGTCAGCCGCCAGTCTTCACGGCGAATCCAGAGCAGGGAAATATGGCGTCGAATGTAAAAGAAACAGACCAGGTTCGCGATCACCTGCGACGCCGCCGTCGCCAAGGCCGCGCCCGGCACGCCGAGCTCGAGTACCAGAAGGAAAATCGGCTCGAAGATGATATTGATGACAAGACCGCCGGAGAGCATGATTGTCGCCAATCGGCTGTCGCCCAGCGCACGAATCAGATTCGTCTGCATGGCAAACAGGCTCATCAGCGGCACGCCCGCACAAATAATGGAAATGAAGGCCGCCGCGTCCTCAAATATTTCCGGCGGCGTATCGAGCGCCGTCAGCACCGGACGCACGGCAAACAGTCCTACGACGGTCAACCCCATCGCCATCACGATGGAAAGTACGACGCAGGCCGCGGCGCTTCGCCGGACGCCTTCCTCGTCTTTCGCGCCGAAGGCCTGCCCTGTCCGTATCGCGAGTCCCGTCGTCATGCCCATCACGAAGCCGATCAGAAGGAACATCAGGCAGCCCGTACAGCCCACCGCCGCCAGCGCTTGCACGCCGAGAAACCGCCCGACGAGAAACGTATCGACGAAAGCGTACATCTGCTGTACCATATTGCCCGCAATCAGCGGCAGCGCGAAAAAGAAGATCAGCTTCCAAGGCTTCCCTTCGGTCATATCTTTCGCCATAAAATCCCCCCAGCTTGTCTAAATCTCCGTGTGCGTTATTGCGCCGCTTGACGCAGCTTCTCCACTTTCGCCATAAAATTATCTTTCTTTTATTGTAGCTTATGAAAATCGTTACAAGAACGCATCGAGGAAACGATGAATAAGTCAAGTCGCGGCCATGCCGAGGTATTTTTTCGTCAGGCTAGGAAAAGGGCTCGAAGTCGTAGCCAGAGCGCTACGTCAAGAGCGCTTTGACGAAGCATGGCGGGAAAAGACCCGGCATGGACACGGCGGGACTTGTTCAGCGTTTCCTCTAAAACCCGGTCAGCCTTGTCACCCAATACCGCAATTCTTCCTGCAGCACGCAAACGCTGTTGTCCAGATGATACGCCTGCGGAGTGAACCGCGTATAATGGAGCGCCCGCGTCGATACGTTTACCCGATAACCCGTAGGATACGGCGTAACCGCAACGCCGTTCTTCTCGAAATTCAATACCGACCGCTTCATGTGAAACGCCGACGTCACGAGAATCGGTCTGGAAAGCCCATACCTTTTCAATATCGCAGCCGTGTACGCCGCATTCTGCCCCGTCGTCTTGCTCTCCGTTTCCACGATGATATCGCGTTCCGGCACGCCGAGTCCCAGCAAAAGGCGGCGCGCGATCAAAGCTTCCGCGCCCCAGTCCTCGAAGACTTGCCCGCCCGTAATGAGCACGGGAACATGCAGCCGATGATAGAGCCGCGCCGCCGTGAGCAGACGGCTCGACGCCCCGTCCGTCAGGCCGCCTTTCCCGTCCATGTCGGGCGTGTCCTGCGTCGCGCCGCCGCCCAGCGTCACGATCACATCGCCCGACGGATTCTCCGGCGGCAGATACGCCGATTCCAAGTTCCGCATCAGCGCCGACGAGACGAAAGACGTCGAAAGCGCGTAAAGCATCAGCGATGCGACGAGAAGCGCCGCTGCAAGCCCTTGCTCCCTCCGCCGAAAAAGCTTATAGGAAATCCAGAGGAACAACAGGATAAAAATGCCCGGCGGCATTACGAAGGCCGCGCCGAATTTCAAAAAATATATCACAAAGCCGCCCCCTTCCCAAAGGGAGCGGCTTTGCCCTGCGCACGGGACAAGCCGTTTCGCCCCGCGCGCTTTATTCTTAAATCGCTCACAACGTTTCCTTCTTTTCCTTAAACTTCAAGCTGCGCGCAAACCTTCATTTTGCGCCGGGTCCCCAAGGAATCACTCCCCCTTGCGGGCTTGATTCGCCAAGTTCTCATAAAAATACCGGTACGTCCGGCGAAGTCCTTCCTCCAGTGAAACGGTCGGTTTCCAGCCAAGACCGCGCTTCGCCCGCGCGTTCGACAGCGACGACTTATAAATATCGCCCGGACGCTCCGGCCCGTATTTCGGGATGATCTGCCGGCCGGCGACGTTCGAGAGCACGTCCACGAGTTCCCGAAGGCTCGTCTGTGTCTGCGTGCTTAGATTGTAGACGACGTTTGCCTGCGCCGTAGTCAGCGCCGCCGCGACGCCCGACGCAATATCGCCCGCATAGATGAAATCCCGTGTCTGTTCCCCATCGCCGAAAATCGTGATCTCCTCGCCCGCAGCGACAAGCCGCGTAAAAATACTGATGACGCCGCCCTCTCCGCCGTCGCCCTGCCGCTCGCCATAGACATTCGCGAAACGGAGCGCCACATAGTCAAGCCCGAAGCACTGATGGTAAAGCTCCAGATACCGCTCCGCCGTCACCTTCGACAGGCCGTAGAACGACATCGGCGCGAGCTTGTGCGCCTCCTTGATCGGAAGATCGCGCTCCGGCGCATCCCCGTAAGCCGCCGCCGTCGACGAGAAAACGACGCGCTTCACGCCGCTCTGCCGCGCCGCCTCCAGCACGCGGACCGTGCCGAGCACATTGCTGTCTGCGTCGGCGGCAGGATCGTCCAGCGAATCCGAGACAAGCGTCTGCCCCGCCAAATGCACAATCGCATCGTACTGCCCCGTCGCGACCACGCCCGCAAGCCGTTCGTCGCGGACGTCCATCTCGATGAACTCCATGTCGTCCGCCAGATGCTCGCGGCGTCCCGTCGACAAATTGTCCAGCGCCGTCGGTTCGTCGCCGCGCGCCTTCAAATACCGCATCAGATGCGAGCCGATAAAGCCCGCGCCTCCCGTAACCAAAACCTTCATAAAGACTCCCTCGTCGTTTTATTCTCTATATCTTCCAAAGCCGTCAGATAGCGCCGCACCGCGTCTTTCCAGTCCGGCAGGCGCCGAAAGCCCGCCGCGTCCAAGGACGCTTTCGACAGCCGGGAATTCTTCGGGCGCGTCGCTCTCGTCGGATACATATCCGACGAAACGGGCGTCACTTTCGTCCGAAGCCCGCGCCGGCGAATCGCCTCCACCGCCAGCTCCGCCCATGAGCAGACGCCCTCGTTCGTCGCATGGTAAACGCCGAAATTCTCGCTTGCCGCCATATCCGCCAAAAGCCCGGCCAAATCCGCCGTATAGGTCGGCGAGCCGACCTGGTCGTCCACTACCGTCAGCTCGGATCTCGTCTCTGCGAGCCCGAGAATCGTGCGAATGAAATTCTTGCCGTGAACGCCGAAAACCCAAGACGTCCGCACGATATAAAAGCGCCCCGACGTCATCGCCTTCCTCACGGCGCGCTCCCCGGCGAGCTTCGACGCGCCGTATGCATTGCACGGCGCCGTCTCGTCGTCCGTCTCGTAAAACGCCTCGCCCGTTCCCGGGAAAACGTAATCGGTGCTGATATAGATGAGCTTCGCGCCGATTTCCTCGCACGCTTCGGCAATAGCCCCCGTCGCCGAAGCGTTCACGGTATGACAGAGCTCGCGCTCATCCTCCGCACGGTCCACCGCCGTATACGCCGCGCAATGAAACACCACGTCCGGCCGCGAAGCGACGACAAACGCCTTCGTGCGCGCCGGATCGTCCAGCGGCGCCGCTTCCCGCGTCGCGCCGATTGCTTCCACGCCGCGCGCAGAAAGCACGCGCATCACATCGAAGCCGAGCTGTCCCGTCACGCCCGTCACAAGCGCTTTCACCGTATCAACTCCAGTTTAAAATTAACAATGATTCCTCTCCTGACGACAACCTTCAGTCCTGCCGAGAGATTTTTGCGTCAGCTTATACAATCTTCTCCCCGTGATACATCTCGCCCTCGATATCCGGCTTTACGCCGTAGCCGACGGCCCACTCGTATTTGTACTTGAGCGCCTGCGCATGGATCGCGTCGATACGGTCGATCGTCCGGCGCACTTTTCCCGGAACGCCCGCGACCAATGAATTCGGCGGGATCACTTCATTCTGGAGTATC
>CACZOL010000216.1 GCA_902782705.1 uncultured Selenomonadaceae bacterium | reverse complement strand
GTTTGGGCAAAAACGAATCCAGGAAGTCGGCAAGGAAAACGTTTTTGATTTCAGTTTAGGAAATCCTAGCGTACCCGCGCCGGATTTTATCAAACAGGCGATCAAAGAAATATTGGATGAAGTCGATCCATTGGCCATTCATGGCTATACGGTGGCTCCGGGTGCGCCGGAAGTACGTGCGGCTTTGGCAGCGAGTATCAGTCGTCGATTCGGTGTTAAGGTTTCCGAAAAGAATCTTTTCCTCACGGCAGGGGCTGCGGCGGCCCTTACTATTACGTTCAAAGCGATGGGCGAAGCGGGGGACGAGTTTTTGACCTTCGCGCCCTTTTTCCCCGAGTATCGATGCTTTGTCGAGTCAGTGGGCGCGAAGCTCGTCGTCGTCCCCGCCCGGGTAGAAGATTTTCAGATTGATTTCGAGGCGTTTTTACATGCGTTGACGCCGAAGACGAAAGCCGTGATCGTCAACTCGCCGAACAATCCCAGCGGCGTCGTTTATTCTTTGGATACGGTTCGCAGATTGACGGAGATTCTTCGCGCAAAGGAAAAAGAATATGGTCATCCTATTTTCCTGATTTCCGACGAGCCTTATCGTGAAATCGTGTACGATGGTGTGGAGGTTCCGTATTTCGTTAAATTTTACACCAATACCATCATTTGCTATTCATACAGCAAATCGTTTTCTCTCCCCGGCGAACGTATCGGATATATTCTCGTTCCCGACGAGATCGTTGATTTCCCGCATGTATACGGCGCGATTGCCGGCGCGGCGCGTGTATTGACGCATGTGAACGCGCCGTCGCTCTTTCAGCGTGTCATTGCGCGCTGCACGGACAAAACCCCTGATCTTTCGGTCTATGAAAAAAACGGCACCCTTCTTTATCAAGGGCTTTTGAAAGCTGGATTTTCCTGTGTGAAGCCGCAGGGTGCGTTTTATCTTTTTCCGAAAGCACTGGAGCCTGACGATTACGCGTTTTGCGAGCGGGCGAAAAAGTACGATCTGCTGCTTGTTCCTGGAACGGATTTCGGCTGCCCGGGACATTTTCGCGCCGCGTACTGCGTTGATACCGGCATGATCGAAAGGTCGCTGCCGTTCTTTGCAGAGTTGGCAAAGGAATATCGCTGACAGCAAACATAGAAATGCCCCTGTTTTGTATGGCGTAGACCTACAAAACAGGGGCATTTTTGCGGAGTGACAGTTACCAACATTCGGGGATGTTTTCGTATTGGTCGCGAATGAACATAGTGGCGGTCGCTCGTGTCAGGAGTATGCCGTCGTCCGTTTTCGTATCGACGTCGACGACCATCGTTCTGCGTCCGTTGTGGCGCACGACGGCGACGGCAGTGGCGCGTTCGCCTGCGCGAATGTTTTTAATGAAGTTCATATTGAAAGAAAGTGTCATGACGCGTTTTCCTACGGTAGCGCAGGCGACGCCGAGTGCGATGTCCGCCAGCGACTCCAGCGCTCCTCCGTGCGTGAAGCCGTATTGATTAGTATGTTTCGCGTTGTCGACGACAAGACTTAGTGTCGCTTCTCCGCATTTTACGGCGTCAATCGTGATGTCAAGATAGCAAATGAATGGGTTTCCGCGATAAACCTCGCGGAGGATCTCAAGACAAGTCTGCGCGTCCAATCGGAAGCCGCCTTTCTTTAAGGAAACGCCGAACAAGTCCCTCAGGCCCATGTCGGGTCATTTTCCGTCATGCTGCGTCAGATGTCGTTCGACGCAGCTCTGCTACGCCTTCGCGCCATCTTCCTTGCCTGACGAAAAAATCCCTCGACATGGCCTCGAAATGACTTATTCGTCGTTTCCTTTGTGGTATATAATCGTATTTTATCATAAAGGAAGCGTGGGGGGCAGTATATTGGGAAAATATTTTTGAAAAATCTTCGTATTGGTGCGGAGACATTTTTTTTTCAGTGAAAAAAGTGTATAATATAAAGACATGTGTTCCTGATAAAGGAAGAGGGCAATCAACATGAAAAATTTGAAAGTATTATTTTGCCTGTTGCTGTTTTGCACACTTGGAATGAGTCTGCTCGCGGGGTGCGGCGGAGAGAAGGACGGGAAACGTGAGATCAAAGTTTACAACTGGAGTCATTATATCGAGCCGGAAATCTTGAAAAATTTTGAACGGGAAACGGGCATTCATATCGTTTACGATACTTACGCGACGAACGAGGATATGTATGTCAAGCTTCGGGCGGGCGACAGCGATTACGACGTCGTGATCCCGTCGGACTATGTGGTAGCGCGCATGATTCGCGAGAATCGGCTGGAGAAGATCGACCTTGCGCGTATTCCGAACTACGCGAAGATCGGGGAGCGGTACAAAAATTTGGACTACGATCCGAAAGGCGAGTATTCCGTTCCATATATGTGGGGAACCGTAGGCATCGTCTATAATACGAAAAAAGTGGCGGAGCCTGTTGATAGTTGGGCGGTGCTCTGGGACAAAAAGTATGCGAAGCAGATTTTTATGATGGACAGCCCGCGTGACTCTATCAGCGTCGCGCTGAAATATCTTGGCTATTCACTGAATACGGGAAATGAAAAGGAGCTTGCGGCGGCAAAGGAAAAACTCATTGAGCAGAAGCCGCTTGTTCGCGCCTATTCCGTGGATGAGGCCCGAGAGAAGATGGTTGCGGGCGAGGGAGCGCTTGCCGTCGTGTGGGCAGGCGACGCGATGGTCATGATGGGGAAGAATCCCGATCTTGCCTATGCGATTCCAAAAGAAGGAACGAACCTTTGGTTCGATGCGATGGTTATTTTGAAAGGAACGAAACATAAGGCGGACGCTGAAGTATTCATCAATTATATGACCAGGCCTGACGTCGCGAAAAAGAATGTCGAATTCATCGGTTACGCATCCCCGATTCCGGAGGTCGTGGAATCGCTGGCACCGGAATTTCGGGAAAATATCGCTGCGTATCCGTCGCAGGAGTTCATCAAGAGCGCGGAAATATACAGCGACTTAGCAGAAAATCTGCCCAAATATGATAAAGTGTGGGCGGAAGTCAAAGCAGCGCAGGAAAGACAGTGAGGAGAGAAAATATTGAGCGAACAGCTGAAACAAGAAATTCGTCGGCGGAGAACATTTGCCATTATATCGCATCCGGACGCGGGTAAGACGACATTGACGGAAAAGCTCCTTCTCTATGGAGGAGCTATTCATTTGGCCGGGTCTATCAAGTCCCGCAAGACGCAGCGTCATGCGGTGTCTGACTGGATGGAGATCGAGAAGCAGCGCGGTATTTCCGTGACGTCGAGCGTTTTGCAGTTTGATTACGGCGGATGCCGGATCAATATCCTCGATACGCCGGGGCATCAGGATTTCAGTGAGGATACCTATCGTACGTTGATGGCGGTGGACAGCGCGGTCATGGTGTTGGACGCGGCGAAAGGCGTCGAGGCGCAGACGAAAAAACTGTTCAAAGTATGCAAAGAACGCCGAATCCCAATCTTTACGTTCGTCAATAAGCTCGACCGTTTCGGCAAAGCGCCGATCGACCTGATGGACGAGCTGGAAAACGTATTGGGGATACGTTCCTGTCCGATGAATTGGCCGGTGGGTTCGGATGGACGCTATCGCGGCGTATACGACCGGCAGACGAAGCAGGTAGAACTTTTCGCGGCCGACGAGACCCACGGACAGGAAACGCGCACTTCGGAGAAATACGTGCTGGATGCGCCGGAGCTTAAGGCGGCGCTGGATGAGGAAACGTATCAGGCGCTTCTCGACGATATCGCGCTTCTTGACGAAGCGGGGGAGGCTTTCGACGAGGAGAAAATCGCCTGCGGTGAGCTGACGCCGATGTTTTTCGGTTCGGCTATGACGAATTTCGGCGTGCAAAACTTTCTGGAAGAATATTTGCGCCTTGCGCCGCCGCCCGCTGTGCGCGTTTCCTCGGATGGGGACATTCAGCCGGAAGACGAGCGATTCTCGGCCTTTGTTTTCAAGATTCAGGCGAATATGAATCCCGCACATCGCGACCGATTGGCGTTTATCCGTATCGTCTCTGGAAAATTCGAGCGAAATATGAGTGTATGGCACGCGGCCTCGGATAAAGTGGTCAAGCTCGCGCAGCCGCAGCAATTTCTCGCGCAGGATCGGCAGATTATCGACGAGGCTTGGCCTGGCGATATTGTCGGGCTTTTCGATCCGGGCGTTTTCGGTATCGGAGATACGCTTTCCGATGAATCGCATAAATTCAAGTTTGCCGATTTTCCCGTGTTCCCGCCGGAAAAATTTGCGCGGGTGCAGGCGAAGGACACGATGAAGCGCAAGCAGTTCGTCAAAGGCGTCGAGCAGCTCACGCAGGAGGGTGCGATCCAGCTCTTCCAGCAGGCGGGCGCCGGTACGGAGTCGTATATCGTCGGAACGGTGGGCACGCTGCAATTCGACGTACTGACCTATCGGCTTAAAAGCGAGTACGGCGTCGATATAGAGCTCGTCATGCAGCCATTTGAAGTTGCACGCTGGCTGACATACCCAGACGGCCGTATGGTTACACCGGAGTCGCTTCGCGGCGCGGACCGCGGCATGTTCGTCTATGACCGCGAGGAACGTCCTGTGCTGTTGGTCAATAATGAATGGGCGTTGGGCTGGATCACGGATAACAATCCGACGTTGGAACTTCATGCTGTGCCGCCGGATCGGCAGGAAATCTGAAAGAAAATCTGAAAGAATCCTGTATGGATTTGCTTTTTGCAGAGCGTTCACTTATACTATAAAGCCGAATGATGTCGGTTGTTTTTCGTAAAGGAGGCGCAAGGCATGAGTCGTCGAAAGCATATGAACCGTCCGCAGCCGATTCCCGTGCCGGAACCTTTGGAAATACCGGCGCAGGAAGAGAAAAAAGGAAAATTGGCCGCGTTGACGGCCAGGTTACAGAAGATCTTCGTTTGGATCAAGCCGCTGGATTTTATCATCTTGATTGTCGGTGGCATCGTTATTTCGCGCATTGATTTTTCGAACGTCACGCTGGTCGACGTTATCTATATGACGTCGTTTTTGATGTGGTTTTTGTTTTTGCTCGCCCGCATTTATTTTACGCGGCTGAATCAGGCCGTCCTGGGGAAGGACCGATAGCGGCGTGCGAAGATTGATGAGGGCGGCGCTGCTCGTCGTCTTTTCTTTATTGTTCGCGGGCTGTGGCTTTGATTCGCCTGCGCCTCCTCCAGAAACGGGCGTTACCGTTAAGGTGCTGGACGTCGGACAGGGCGACGCAGTCTTGATTCGGACGCCGGAGCAGACGGTGCTTATGGATACGAGCGATACGGGCCAGACGGAGAAATTACGGGCGGCGCTGCGGCGTGAAGGCGTGCGCCGGATCGACAAATTGATTATCACGCATCCGCATCGCGATCATATCGGCGGCACGGCGACGGTATTTCGTGCGTGCGACGTCAAGGCGGTTTATGACAACGGACAGCCGACTTCGACGAATGTGTACCGCGATTATTTGAAGACGATACAAAAGAAAGAAATTCCGTCGTGGACGCTTCGGGACGGCGACATCCTCGACCTCGGCGGCGGCGCGACGCTCCATGTGCTGAGTCCGACGCAAGAGATGGTGGACGAGCGGGGGATGCAAAACGGCCGCTTAAATCTGAATCTGAACTCCATCGTCGCCCGGCTTCAATATGGGAGTTTTGCGATGATGCTGACGGGAGACGCGGAAACACCCACGGAAGAGGGGATTTTGGCGCGTCACGCAGCGACGGATATTCGTTGCCAAGTCTTGAAAGCCGGCCATCACGGCAGCAAGACGGCGTCCGGTTCGGCCTTCTTGCGAGCGCTGGGCGCGGGCGCAGTCATTATTTCCTGCGGTGCAGATAACGAATACCATTGTCCGCATCCGTCGGTGCTTGCTCGGTACGAAAAATATGAAATGGATTATTATCGTACCGACCGCAACGGGACCGTCACGGTCAAAACCGATGGGAAAACATATACGATCGAGCAGGAACGGGGCCAGAAAAACGACGCCGGAGCGGAATCATGATGAGCGAAAGAAAAACGACGGCGGTAATCGACCGCTTTGAAGGTGAGAATGCCGTGCTGCTTGTCGGCGAAGACGAGCGGCAGGCGATTTTTCCGGCGAAGGAACTGCCGGAAGGATTGAACGAGGGGGATTATCTTCGTATGAATATTGTTTATGATACGGATGCGACGCAAAGCGCACGGGAAGAAGCGGCGCGTCTCTTGGAAACGCTGAGGGGGCGTCGGTCATGAGAAAGACATACTGGACGCGCTTTTTGGGGTTGCTTGCGCTTTGTTTGTGGCTGATACCTTCCATAGCGTTTGCGGCGTCCGCTCGCAGGGTGGTTTCTTTCCAGTCGCAGGTGGTGACGGAAGGGCGATCGTCATTTTTGCGCATTGAGATCGGCATGAACGGCCCAATCAAAGACTATACGGTCAAAGGCGACGGTATCTTGCATCCGAATCGGCTGACTGTTGAAATCGACAAGGCGGAAAAAGGCGACGTTCGTGCCGAGATACCGCTGGACCGGCAGTTTGCGAAAACGCTCCGATTCCAGGAATCGGGGAAAAAGCTGCGTGTGGCGGTTTCGATGCAGGTTCCGGCATCGGAGCAAAACTATCGCGTCTATACGCTGGAAAAAGATCGTCATGCCGGAAAACCGAACCGGCTCATCATTGAGATTTATGGCGAGGGCGGCAGGCGAGGCCATGTGGCCGGTCTGAAAGGACGAACCATCGTCATCGACCCCGGTCATGGCGGTACCGATTCGGGGGCAGTCGGCGTCGGCGGCATTCGGGAGAAGGACATTACCTTGGAAGTCTCAGAAAAGGTCAGGGACATTCTTGAAAATTCCGGCGTTCATGTCGTCATGACGCGCGAGGACGATCGGGACGTGTACGGCCCGACTGCAACAGACTATCAGGAACTGCAGGCGCGTGTCGATTACGGCGCTTTTACGCCGAACGTCGATGTTTTTGTCAGTATTCACTGCAACGCGTTTACGAGTTCTTCGTCTAACGGCACGGCTACGTATTATTATCCGAAGACGTGGTTGGATGCTCTTTTGGCACAGAATTTACAAGACGCGATGGTCGAGCATGGCGATCGAAGGGATCGCGGTATTCATGAAGCGCGATTCTATGTTTGCCGTCATTCGTCGATGCCCGCCGCTCTGGTGGAGCTTGCTTTTATCACGAACGACGTGGAAGGGTATCTGCTCGCGGACGAGGATTTCCAGAATGAAATGGCGCAGGGTATAGCGGAAGGACTTGCAAATTATTTTGCCGCCAGTGGGACTTGATGATATTATGGGACGGAAGGCGATAGAGATGAAGATGATAGGAAAGGCGGCTATGGCCGCGGCAATGACGGCGCTCCTTCTTTTGACGGCGGGCTGTGAGGAAAACGGCAAGCCGGAGCAAAAATCTTCGGCGACCGCTCCCGTGAAGCCGGCGACGACGAAGCCGGTGACGCCGGGCGCAACGAATCCAGCTGCAGCGGGGCAGACGGAGGTCAAGCTGTATTTTCCGAACGACGCGGGAGACGGACTGGGTTCCGTGAAAGTCAATGTGCCGACGGACGACAAATATACGGCGGCGGTGAAAGAGCTGGTCGCCGGAACGAAAGAGCCGGGACTTACGGGGATTTTCCCGAAAGGTGTTACGGTTCGCAGCGTCAAAGTCGCGGACGGCCTTGCGACGGTGGATTTCAGCAAGGAGCTGACGCATAAGTTTATCGGCGGATCCACGGGAGAACAGATGCTTGTGAGCGCGCTCGTCAATACGTTGACGGAATTCCCCGAAGTGGAGCGCGTGCTTTTGACGGTTGAGGGGGAGCGCATCGAGACGATTGCGGGCCATCTCGACACGAGCGAGCCTTTTACACGTCCGACGGGACTCGTGCAGTGATCTGATTTTAGAATAGCTCATAAAAGAAAGGGATTGTCGATGAAGCGTGCTTCTTCGGCAATCCCTTTTTCATGGGCGCATTCTTGGGATCAATCGTAATATACGCATCGGTAGGTAATATCTTTCGGATTCGCCAGTGTGACGGACATCAGTTTTTTCCTCATGGAAAAATCATAGACGGACATACATTCCGCGTCTCTTACCGCCCATCCCCAGCCGATGACATGGATATCTCCGGGCAAATGCTGGACGGAGCCGCAGGCATAGGAGAATTTTTCAGGGAAAGCGAAGATGCGGACGACGTCGATGTTTCGACGCGTGGCGTTGAATTTATAGGAAATGAGACGCGTATTTTTTTCGCGGTTGTTGTTGTCGAAGAGCGTCAAATAATCGCCGCCTATCGTCACATAATGTTGACAAGAGGATTTTAGACTTTCGGCGAGACCGAAATCGTCTCCGGCACCGGAGAGTTTCCATAAGATTTGCCCGCTTCGTTTATTGCGGTCGAGGCAAAGGACAGAGTTGATATGACGGAAAGAACAGACCAGCTGGCCGTCCGGGTTTAAGCGCATGGCGTTGAAATGCACATAGTCCGGTGCATCGGTCTTTGCATTTGAGAAATCGTTGGCGTTTTCGTCCGCATCGGTCACAGTGAGTTCGGCAAGTTCAGGATAATCTATGCTTTTCCAGTCCCAGACTACTTTTCCGTGGTCGACTTCCTGCAGATAGGAATAAACTACTTTCGATCCCTGCGGATATCCGGGGATATTGTATACTGTGTCGTGGAGATAGCCGGACAGGATGTAGTGGTCCAGATCCAGCATCAGGAAATCATGACCGTCCAAAGGTGCGCCTTTGGTCGTGACGTCCGATTCCTCGAAGGTGATTCGTTTCACCTCGTTGAAATTCTCGTCCAAGATAACGCGCTCTCCCGGCGCGTATCCGCGAAGACCGTAATTGTCATAGGCGCCCGTCTCGTCATGGTAGCTGTAATAATTCTTGCCGTTTACCACGTGCTTCTTGAAGTCCCACCAGCCGGTGAGAGCGCCTTCCGTAGGCTGTTCCTCATGCTTCGACCAGACAATTTCGCCTTTTCCGTTCAGCATGATCAGGTTGCGGCTGAATACAAATGACAGGAAGAAATTTCCGGGTAAATCGGTTTTCCCTTCGACGGAAATCTTCGGCAAACCTTTTGCAACGATCGGCTCTTTCGCCGCCTCGGCCGTTCCGACAACAAATCCCTGCGCCGTCATTATAAAAGCGGCCAGTACGAGAAAAAACACAGTGCGTTTCCAGTTCATTTTACCACTTCCTTTCCAACATCATTTTATACGATTTCAGTTCTTTCGTGCAAGAAAAAGTGCGACGCACGGGAGCAGTTCCCGGACGAAGCGTCGCGGGCATCTTTTCGCGCGTTGACAATGGCCGGCAAAATAATTATAATAAGTGGAAAGTTTGTGCCAGGGCGCGTCCTTGGCACTTCTTCGATTGAAAGAAAAAGGGGTAATAGTCGATGGCGGATCAGAAAATGATTTTGACGAAAGACGGCCTGAAAAAGCTTCAGGACGAACTGGAAAACCTGAAAAGCGTACGTCGTATCGAGGTCGCGGAGCGTATCAAGCAGGCGATTGCATTTGGTGATATCAGCGAAAACTCGGAGTACGACGATGCGAAAAACGAGCAGGCTTTCATCGAGGGGCGTATCCAGGAGCTCGAACAGAAGCTTCGTAATGTCGAGGTCATTTCCGAGGAGAAAAAGCCGAAGAATGTCGTGACGATGGGATGCAAAGTCGTCGTTCGCGATATGGAATTCAACGAGGATATGGAATATACCCTTGTCGGCACGGCGGAGGCGGACCCCGAGGCTATGCGCATTTCCAATGAGTCTCCGGTGGGCGCTGCGATTCTTGGTCAGAAAGTCGGCAAGGTCGTCGAGGTGCAGGCTCCGGTCGGGACGATCAAGTATAAGATCATGAAGATCAAATCGTAATCGGGAATAGGAGAAGAACAAGTGGGAAACGAGCAGCAGAAGAAAGGCGGACAGGCCGCGCCGCGCGTTGAGGACATCAACGAGATGATGCAGATTCGGCGCGACAAGCTGAAGACTTTTGAAGAAATGGGCGTCGCGCCTTTCGGACATCGCTATGAAGTTACATATCACGCGCAGGATATTCGCGACCGTTTCGACGAGCTGGAAGGTGAGGAAGACGGACCGAAGGTTCGACTCGCTGGGCGCCTGATGGCGAAGCGCGGCCACGGCAAGGCAAGTTTTGCCGAGCTGATGGATATGTCGGGTCGTATGCAAATCTATTTTAAATATGACGTGTTGGGCGAGGAAAAGTACGGGCAGTTCCGCCTGTTGGACATCGGCGACATCATCGGTATCGAGGGACGCGTGTTCAAGACGCAGCGCGGCGAGATCACGATCATCGTGCTCGACTTTGAGCTGCTGTCGAAGTCGCTGCGTCCGCTGCCGGAAAAATTCCATGGGTTGAAGGACGTGGAGCTTCGCTATCGTCAGCGCTATCTTGATTTGATCGTGAATCCCGAAGTGCTCGACACGTTCGTGAAACGCACGAACATCATTCGGGCGATTCGCCGCTATCTGGACGAGCGGGACTTCCTAGAAGTGGAAACGCCGGTTCTTTCGACGATTGCCGGCGGCGCGGCGGCGCGTCCGTTCATCACCCATCACAACGCGCTGGATATGGATATGTATCTTCGTATCGCCACGGAGCTTTCACTGAAGCGTCTTGTCGTCGGCGGCATGGAGCGCGTCTATGAGTTGGGCCGCGTGTTCCGCAACGAGGGCATCGACGTCCGGCACAATCCGGAATTTACTTCGATTGAAATATATCAGGCTTATGCCGACTATCGCGATTTGATGGACATCACCGAGGGCATCGTCCGTGAGGCGGCAAAAACGGTGCTTGGCACGGAGAAGTTTATGTATCAGGGCGTCGAAATCGACCTCGCGAACGTGCGCCGTATCAGTATGAACGATGCGGTAAAGGAAGCGACCGGCAAGGACTTCCTCGCGGCGAAAGACGTAGCCGAGGCCCGGGCCATGGCGGACGAGATCGGCGTGCCCTACGAGCAGCGTCACGGCATTGGCGGCATATTGAACGCGGCCTTTGAGGAAAAGGTCGAAGCGTCGCTGATGCAGCCGACGTTCATTACCGGACACCCGACCGAGATTTCGCCGCTGGCGAAGCGCAATCCGGAAAATCCGATGATCACTGACCGTTTTGAGTTCTTCATCTATGGGCGGGAGCTTGCCAACGGCTTCACCGAGCTGAACGATCCCATCGATCAGCGCGAGCGTTTCGTCGAGCAGATGAAACAGAGGGAAGCGGGCGACGATGAGGCTCACATGATGGATGAGGATTTCGTCACGGCGCTGGAATTCGGCCTGCCGCCGACGGGCGGCCTCGGCATCGGCGTCGACCGGCTCGTCATGCTCTTGACGGACAGTCCTTCGATCCGCGACGTACTGCTGTTCCCGACGATGAAAGTATTGGCATAAAGCGTATATGAATAATAATGAACACCCCGACACGGCTTGGCTGTGTCGGGGTGTTTTGCAGTTCGTATCAAAACAGCAGTAATGCGGCGATGAGGAGCAGGACGACGCCCTGTACGATATTGAGGATACGGCCGACGCCTTTTTTTCGGAGCAGGACACGGCGCAAGCGGTCGGCGCAGAGAGCGATGAAGGAGAAGACTAAGAATGCCTGCGCGCTGAACAGGAAACCGAGCAAAGCGATTTGCCAACCGACGTTTTCCGCGTCGGCGGAGACGAATTGCGGCAGGAATGTGAGGAAAAACAAGAGGACTTTCGGATTCAGCACGTTCATCAAGACGCCGCGCCGATAAAGGGCAGGGAGACGCTCGGACGGGCCGGCGCTTGCAAGGCGAAGCTCGCTATTGTCATGGAAAGCGCCCCATGCGAGATAAATAAGGTAAAGCGCGCCGCCGTATTTGAGTACGGATAGCGCGAGGGGAGAGCTCTGGATCAGTGCGGCGACGCCGAGAATGACCAGCGTTGTGTGAACGACGACTCCGCTGGCAAGGCCGCCCGCCAGTGCGACGCCGCACCGCGCGCCGTCGGCGAGGCTTTTCGCCAAAAGGTACATGACGTCCGGTCCCGGCGCCAGCGTCAGCAGTACGGACGCGAGCAGAAAATAAGAAAGCGTTGCAATATCCATTCGTTCCTCTTACTCTCCTAATAGTTTCGCTTTCAGCGCTTTGTATTTTCTCGTGTAGTACGGGCCGTTCTGCGCCTCGCGATGGTCGAAGCCAAATGCGCGGCGGCTGACGGCAAGGATCGGCGGCGCTTGGATGCGCTTTGCGACGGCGAGGCCGGAGAATTGGTTCCACCAGCGCTCGAGGTCGTCGATAAAGGTTTTCGGCGTCGGGAAAAGTTTGGCGACAAGTCCCTCCGCACAGCCGATATTCTTTTCCAGTGTTCCGGCGGCGTACCAAGCGAGAATGTCCTGCGGCGTCGCCTTTTGCCAGCGTTCGACGAAGGCGCGGAAGAGGTAGTCGTGATAGGGATAGACGAGCGGGTCGCCCTGCCCTTTATCCACGTCCTGCTGCTCGGAAAGCTCGGCGCTCGGCACGATATCGATGGTCGCTTGCGGAATGACTTCGCGTTTGTAGATTTCTTCATTTAAATAGCGGGCGAGGTCGTAGACCTGATATTTCCAGAGATCGGCAAGGGCGGCAAGGAATCCGCTTTGGTCGCCGTAAAGCGTCGAGTAGCCGACGGTGGTTTCCGCTTTGTTTGCATTGCAGGTAAAGCCGCCGCCAAAAGTAGCGGCAAGGGCGGCAAGGACGCGGGCAGAGCGGTCGCGCGCCTGGATGTTTTCGGCGGCGAAGGACGAGACGCGAAACTGGCTGATGGTGTCGTCGAAATAATTTTTGACGGGTACGGTTTCCAACTGCCGGATCGTGAGGTCTACCGACGGCTGAATGGAAACGACCGCGTAGCGGCAGCCGAGATTTTCGGCGAGCTGTTGGGCGAGGCTTTTTGTAGTTTCGGAATTGTGAACGCTCGGCATGTTGACGAGCAAGAGGTCTTCCGGGGGAAGCACACGTGCGTACAATGCGGCGGTGACTGCGGAGTCGATGCCGCCGGAGACGCCGATAACGACGCGGTTCATGCGGATGGATTCGAGGAACAGGCGGACGCCGTAAGAAAGCGCGCGGAAAATGTGTGCGGTTTCGGATTCCTCGGGCGGCGCAACGGGCTTTTGGTCATGGAGCGTTTCGAGTTTGAAGATCTGCAGCTTTTGCGCGTAGGGAACGCCCGCTGCGCGCAGAGTGCCCTCCGCGTCGTAGGCGGCGTTGGCGCCGTCGAAGGTGTAAACGGTCTTGCCGTTGTTTTGCACGCCGACGTTGTTTACATAGAGAAGCGGCACGCCCGCGTCTTTGGCGAGGCGGCTGAAAACGCGGTGGCGTTTTGCGTTTTTGCCGAGAGTATAGGGTGAAGATGAGATGTTGACGAAAAAATCCGGCTGCGTTTTTTTGCAAAGGATTTCCATGGGAGAAAGCTCATAATCGTCGCTCCAGCCGTCTTCGCAGAGCAGGCAGCCGACGGCGTACGACTGGCCGCGCACGGTAAAACGCACGGGCGCAATCATGGATTCGGGCGTGACGCCGAGCTCGCGGGCAAGCTTTTGCAGGCTGAAGAAATGCCGCGTGTCGTCGAACTCTCGATAATTCGGCATCAGGGTTTTTATGGCGAACGGGTACGGCATATCGTCGGGTGCGATCAAACGCCCGTCCTGCGCTGTGAAAAACGCGTTGTATTTTCGGACGCGGCCGTCGTTGTTTTTTTTCGTCCAGTCGACGGCGACATTGCCGAACATGACTGTGATTCCGCGCGACGCGGCGACAATCTCTTCGCCGCAGGCCACGCAGTCTTCAAGAAAAGACGGCTGCTCCCATGTGTCTCCTAGAAGATAGCCGGGAATCGCCATCTCGGGAAAAATGACGAGATCGGCGTTTCGTTCGCGCGCCTCGGCGATGTATTGAAGCATCGTTTCCGTGTTGCGGTCCGGAAAGCCGGGAATGACGCGCATTTGAACAAGAGCGATCTGGAGCATGAAAAAGCCTTCTTTCATGGTTTAATAGACTGTGTTATAATATCACTTATGGCAAGAGCCATGGTTTAATCATCACGGGAAAAGAGTGCGTTTGATGGGGAAAAAGAAAAACGGCGCGAAGACGAACGCGGCGCGCATTCTCGACGGACTCGGCATTTCGTACGAATTGAAAGAGTACCCCGTCGACCTAGACGACCTGAGCGCGACGCATGTGGCGGAAATGGTCGGCATGCCGATTGAGAAGGTGTTCAAGACGCTGGTCGTGCGCGGGGATAAAAGCGGCGTGCTGATGGCCTGTATTCCCGGCGACGGCGAGCTGGACCTAAAGGAGCTCGCGGCAGTTTCCGGCAACAAGCGCGTCGAGATGGTGCATCTGAACGAAGTGTTGGGATTGACGGGTTATGTGCGCGGCGGTTGTTCGCCGCTGGGTGCGAAAAAAGCGTATCCCGTCTATATCGACGTCAGTGCCGAAAAACAATCGACAATCTCGGTCAGTGCGGGAAAGCGCGGCGAGCAGATCGTGCTTGCGCCTGCCGACCTGATTCGTGCGGCGAGCGCGACCGTGGCGAAGCTGAATCGTCACGATTGATTGTATTGTAACATATTCGCAAAGCGGGGGGAAACCGTCGCGGCAATTTTGCATCAGATTTTTTATTGAGGAAGGAAGATGGAAATGAAGTATGTGAGCACGCGGGGGAAAGCGGAGGCGGTAGAAGCTGCGCAAGCCGTCCTGCAAGGTATCGCCGGTGACGGCGGCCTTTTTGTACCGACGGAGATCCCGAAGGCGGACGCGGAATTTGTGCAGTCGCTGACGGAGCTTTCCTATGCGGATCGCGCGAAAAAAATACTCGGATTGTTTTTGACGGATTATACAGATGAGGAAATTGCCCGCTGTGTGGAGAGCGCATACGGCGGCGGAAAATTTGACGACGCGGCGGTCGCGCCGGTCAAGAGCGTCGGGGATCTTTCCGTGTTGGAGCTTTGGCACGGTCCAACCAGCGCGTTCAAGGATATGGCGCTCCAGCTTTTGCCGCGACTGTTGTCGGAAGCGCTGAAAAAGACGGGGGAGACGAAGGAAACGCTGATTCTCGTTGCCACGTCCGGCGATACGGGAAAAGCTGCGCTGGCCGGATTTGCAGATGTACCGCAGACGAAGATCATGGTGTTTTATCCCGACGGCGGCGTCAGCGATATGCAGCGTCTTCAGATGGCGACGCAGGCGGGCAAGAACGTTTCCGTGGTCGCGGTCAAGGGGAACTTTGACGACGCGCAGGGTGGCGTCAAGGAGATTTTCGGCGATGAGGCTTTTGCCAAGAAGCTCGCCGAGGCGGGCGTGCGCCTTTCTTCGGCGAACTCGATCAACTGGGGACGGCTCGTACCGCAGATTGTCTATTATTTCAGCGCTTATGCCGACCTCGTGAAAGCGGGAACCATCAAAAACGGCGATCCGCTCAATTTCACGGTGCCGACGGGAAATTTCGGCAATATCCTCGCGGGCTTTTACGCGCGGCAGATGGGTTTGCCTGTCGGGAAGCTCGTTTGTGCGTCGAACCAGAACAATGTGTTGACGGATTTTTTACAGACGGGCTATTACGACAAGAATCGCGACTTTTACAAGACGATCTCGCCGTCGATGGACATCCTCGTTTCGAGCAACGTGGAGCGGATGCTTTACCACATGACCGGCGATCCCAGCGGCGTGCGGGGCTGGATGGAGGCGCTTGCGACAGAGGGTCGCTACGACGCCGGCGTTGGGATGATTCAGCGATTCCAGAATTATTTCTGGGCGGGTTGGGCCGACGACGAGAAGACGAAAGCGACGATTCGTGAGGTCTACGAGGCTGAGCATTATGTACTCGACACGCATACGGCGGTGGCATGGACGGTCGCCAATGAATATCGTCGGCGAACGCACGACGAACGACCGATGGTCGTCGTTTCCACTGCGAGTCCGTATAAATTCAGCGGCAGCGTGCTGGAGGCGCTGGGCGAAGATGCGACAGGCGATCCGTTCGTATTGTTGGAACGTCTGGAATCGAAGAGCGGAACAACCGCGCCGAAGGGGCTCGCTTCGATGAGAGACGCGCAGGCGATTCATGATACGAATTGCGACAAAGCAGCCATGCGGGACGAAGTGCTTGCTTTTGCAAAACGATAATAGATAATCGGTATCTCCGCAAATTAAAGGAGGAAACGAGATGAAGCGAAGCGTTTCTTTATTGACGGCGGCATTCCTCATTGTTTTTTTTGTCGGACAGACGGCTTTTGCTGCGGCGGCGTTGCTTCGGGAAGGCTCCCGAGGCGAAGCGGTGCGAGCGATGCAGCAAACGCTCATCGATCTGGAGTATTTGAAAGGAAAGCCGAGCGGCGTTTTCGATAAAGAAACGGCGGCGGCGGTGCGTCGCTTTCAGCGTGACCGCAATCTTGAAGTGGACGGTATTTGCGGACCGATCACGCAAAGAGAGCTGAAACGGAAAGACTTGAAAAAAGCGCCGGAAGCGGCAAAAGAAACGGAAGCCAGGGAAAAGGCGGAGCGTGAGGCCGCGAAGAAAAAGGCGGCTCACGATAAGGAAGTTCTTGAAAAAGCGATGCAGGAAGGAAGGGCTATCTACGTTTCCGCGACTGCTTACAGCGCCTACGACCCGGGCAACGGGCCGTACACTGCCAGCGGGACGCCCGTGCGTCACGGCGTTATCGCGGTTGATCCTTCCTTTATTCCCATCGGAACCCGCGTATATATTCCCGGATATGGCGAGGCTATCGCAGAGGATACGGGCGGCGCAATTGTCGGCAATATCATCGACGTTGCTTTTGACACCCATGAAGAGGCGATCGAGTTCGGCCGTCAAGAACTGGAAATCTACATTATAGAATATCCTTGAGCGAAACTCGCAGAATTTCTAATTGTTTTATTGACATGAAATTTTGTATATGGTAGTATATAAAATTGCAGAAAGTGAAGTATATATTTCCTGCCATCCGAAAAATGATCGCGTGGGTCAATGGAATATGAACGATAACGTACAGAATGGAATAGGGAAACACTGACAGGCAAGGTTTTGAACGGGAAAAAGGCCTTGTCTTTTCGTGTTTCATGCGGATTGCCGCGATATGATTATTGCGTCGATTCGCGAAACTGCAGCGATGATAATCTTCGATTTAAACACTTGATCGAAGGTTATTTCGGTGTCTCCTTTTCTGTTTTGCACGCTTCTCTTTGTGTTGTCGACCTCAAATATAAGGAGTGAAAGGTTTCATGTTTAATCCTGTGTCGGTGGGCAAAAGAACCAGGTACAGCTACGCCAAAATCAAAGAAGTCATGGAGATGCCGCATCTTCTTGACATTCAGCGCAATTCCTACAAATGGTTCATGCAGGAAGGGATGCGTGAAATATTCCGCGATATTTCTCCGATTCAGGATTTTACGGAAAATCTCGTGCTTTCGTTTGAGGATTTTTCCCTCGGACAACCTAAATATGAACTTGAAGAATGTAAAGAGCGCGACGTGACTTATGCCGCGCCGCTTCGTGTCGTTGTTCGCTTGGCCAACAAGGAGACGGGTGAGATCAAGGAGCAGGAAGTCTTTATGGGTGATTTCCCGCTGATGACCGATACGGGCACGTTTATCATCAACGGTGCGGAGCGCGTCATTGTCAGCCAGCTCGTTCGTTCGCCCGGCGCCTATTATAATGAAACGATTGATCCGTCCGGTAAAAAGTTGTATGCGGCTACGGTGATTCCGAACCGCGGTGCTTGGATTGAGCTGGAGACTGACGTCAGCGACGTTTTGTCCGTGCGCATTGACCGCACGCGCAAATTGCCCGTGACGGTTCTTGTCCGCGCGCTCGGTTACTCGACGGATGAAGAGATACTGGAACTTTTTGATAATCACCCGCTGATTCGTTCGACGCTGGAACGCGAAGTGGATCGTGAAAAGGAAAAAGAGCCGACGAAAGAAGACGCGCTGCGTGAGATTTATCGCAGACTGCGTCCCGGCGAACTCGCGACGGTGGACAACGCGCAGCAGCTTTTGCGGTCGCTGTTCTTCGATCCGAAGCGCTACGATCTCGCGACGGTCGGACGTTACAAGCTGACGAAAAAGCTTGGTTGGAAGCGGCGTTTGCTCGGACATGTGCTTGCAGAGCCGTTGGTCGACCATGAGACGGGAGAAGTCGTCGTTCCCGCGGACGTCGTCGTCGATGAGTCGATGCTCGAGGCGGTGAGCGCGGAACGTGAAAGCGCGATCTTTGGTGAAGACGGGGACGTCGCGCTTTATATCCGTTCCGGGCTTGAGGACAGGCCGCGTATCAAGATGCTTTGCTCGCCGACGCTCGAATATCATTATCGGACGATTACTCGCGGCGATATTATGGCGTCCATTAATTACCTTTTGAATCTCGTGGATGGTATCGGCTCGACGGACGATATCGACCATTTGGGCAATCGCCGCGTGCGCTCGGTCGGAGAACTTTTGCAGAATCAGTTCCGCATTGGTCTTTCCCGTATGGAGCGCGTTGTGCGCGAGCGTATGACGATTCAGGACGTCGATGTGATCACGCCGCAGGCGCTGATCAATATTCGCCCTGTGGTCGCCGCTATCAAAGAGTTTTTCGGTTCGTCTCAGCTCTCGCAGTTCATGGATCAGCACAATCCGCTGTCTGAGCTTACGCATAAACGTCGTTTGTCGGCGCTCGGTCCGGGCGGCCTGTCGCGTGAGCGCGCTGGTTTCGAGGTTCGAGACGTGCACAATTCCCATTACGGGCGTATGTGCCCGATTGAGACGCCGGAAGGTCCGAACATCGGACTGATCGGCTCCCTGTCCAACTACGCACGTATCAATCAGTTCGGTTTCATGGAGACGCCGTACCGCAAAGTCGACAAGGCAAACAAATGCGTGACGGACGAAGTGCGCTATCTGACGGCGGATGAGGAAGACAACATCACCATCGCGCAGGCGAATGAGCCGCTCGATGAAAATAACTGGTTCAAGAACGAACGCGTCACAGCGCGTCATCATGAAGAGACCGTCCTCGCGCGGCGCGACCGCGTCGATTATATGGACGTGTCGCCGAAGCAGGTCGTTTCCATCGCGACGGCGATGATTCCGTTCCTTGAAAATGATGATGCGAACCGTGCTTTGATGGGTGCGAACATGCAGAGGCAGGCAGTGCCGCTCTTGAAGACGCAGGCACCGCTGGTCGGAACAGGCATGGAGTACAAGGCGGCCTGTGACTCGGGCGTCATGGTGCTCGCCCGCAGAGCAGGCACGGTTGAATATGTTTCTGCAGACAGGATCGACGTTCGCGCGGAAGACGGAGAGTTGGATTCGTACAGGCTCCAGAAGTATCTGCGCTCGAATCAGGGAACCTGCATC
>CACZOL010000215.1 GCA_902782705.1 uncultured Selenomonadaceae bacterium | reverse complement strand
CTCACCGCGCCCGTGGCCATGCCGAGGAAATTGATGCCGAAAGACTGCGCCGCCGCCCGCGCGTAGTTGTACGCCGCGTGCAGCTTGATGCCGTGCGTCATCTCGTGGGCGAGCACGCCGGCAATCTCGTCGATGTTGCCGTTCAGGCCGACGATGAGACCGCGATTGACCGTGATGTAGTTCGTCGGGAAGCAGGCCGCGTTGAATTCCTCGCTGTTGTTCACGTTCCAGCGGAAAGGCAGCGAGCGGATGTCGAGGACGTAGGTGCCGTTCTTCACGAGTCCCTGCATCACTTCGTCGACGATCTGGTGATTGATTGGGTTGCGGTCGACGCCGTTTTCCTGCGCGTCATAGAGCCGCGTCTGTTCCTGATAATAGGCGTTGTTGCCCGTGTCGAGCACCGCGGACAGATAAGCGCTGTACATGCCCGCCGTACCGAGCACGCCCGCCAGCGCCGTGAAAACATCGCCGCTGGAGGCCGCCTCGGCGCGCGCGGCTGTCGGCACGGCAGGCAGGACAGGCGCGGCCATCGTGATGGCCGCAAGCCCTGCCGCCGCGAACCGCCGCTTCCATGAGCGAAGCAGAGTCATAGAAAATCCCTCCGTAGTCGTAGATTGATAGTATCATAGCATATTCGTCGCTTGCCCGCATGGAGGATTCATGAAAAGCCGCCGCGATACCAGAATCGCGGCGGCACTTTTCGTCATAAAGTCCGGCAATCTTTACCTTCCCATCATCTCGGCGTATTTTTCCGGTATGTCGCCTTTGGGGTTCTTTTCGAGGTAGGCTTGGAACGCTTGCAGTGCGAGCCCGTCTTCGCCTTTCGCGTCGTAGGCCATGCCCTGGAGACGCAGGTTCGCGGCGAACTGGCCGGGAGCGAGCTTCTCGGCCGTCTGGCTGTCCGCGATGGCGGCGTCATAGTTGCCGAGCGCGTGCTGCGTGTAGCCGCGGTAAAGGTAAGTGCGCGCGGCCTTCGGCGCGAGATTGGCCGATGTGTTCAGCTCGGCGAGGGCCGCGTCATAAAGATCCTGCTGGTAAAATGCGCTGCCGCGTTCGGCGTGGGCCCAAGCCCTGAACTCGTCGTCCGGATCGCAGGCGAGGAGCCGGTTCGCCTCGTGGAGGGCCAGATCGGGGAGGCTCAGGGCGTTGTAATCGAGGCTCTTTTGCTTGTAGCTCTCCAGATTCTTCTTCGAGTTGTTCCGCGCTTTTTCCCGGCGCTTTTCGACGTCTTCGCGGCGCGCCTGTTCTTTTTCCATATAGGTTTCGCGGTTTCCCGACTGGCGGTCTTTGGCGTAGGCGGCGTTCACCAGCGCTTCAAGCTTCTCGCCGAGGCCGGCCTCGCGTACCGCGTCTTTCAGATGGCGATAGGCGTCGCTGTCGTTCAGGAAATCGACGCTGCCGTCGGGCTGCTTCGTAAAATGCCAGCCGGAGACGAGGGCGTTGTCATGGAAGCCCTTGGCGACGCCGCCCGCGACGAGGCAGGCACGCTCTTTCGCGCTGTGCGTCTCCGTCGCTTCCAGCGTCAGGAAGGGCGCGCCGTCGATCAGTACGGCGTCGTCCCTCGCCTCGACATGGCCGAGGCTGTATTCATTGAGCCATTTCAGGCCGCGCTTCAGGCGGTTCGACGTTTCAGGGTGGTCGTCGGGATTCATGATGGA
This sequence comes from uncultured Selenomonadaceae bacterium, assembly GCA_902782705.1. GTDB lineage: Bacteria > Bacillota > Negativicutes > Selenomonadales > Selenomonadaceae > RUG12372. The sequence goes on along the minus strand of CACZOL010000215.1, from coordinate 1,286 downwards.
CTCGGCGCGGCTGTCCGGCATTTTATAGACCATCGCGGCAAACCCGCCGGGATTGAAGCCGGCGCTGGCCATGAGCCAGAACCCGGACTCGTCGGCGTCTTTTTCGGACGCCGCGGTGATATTTTTCGCCGCGTTGTAGTTCGTCAGGATATTGGTCAGGTACGTGGTCAGCGCGCCGCCGGACATGGAGTTCGCGGCGGTCTGGATCGCCGCCTCTTTCGCCATGTCGTACGGGATATGCTGATGCAGGCCGTGAATCATTTCATGGGCGAGCACGCCCGCCAGCTCGTCGCGGTCGCCGTTCAGCGCGGCGATCAGACCCCGGTTGACGCTGATATAGTCGGCGGCGGTGCAGGCGGCGTTGAAGGAATCGTCGGCGTTGACGTTCCAGCGGAAAGGCAGGGAATCCGCCGCCAGCGCGTATTCACCGCGGGAAATGAGCTGGTTCATCACGCCGTCCACGAGGAGCCGGTTTTCTTCCGAGTCGTCCTGTCCGTGTTTTGCCCTGTCCTGGTCGAAGAGCTTTTTTTGCACCACAGGGCTGTTCCCCATATCCAGGAGCTGGCTTCGCACGTCGCTGTACTTGTTTTGCGCGCGGATGGCTCCGATCGCGCCCTGGATGACGGTGCCCCAGACGCCCGCCTCGGCGACGGGCGGCGCGGGGACGAGCAGCGCCGCCGAGACGCCTGCCGTCAACACGCCCATGCGGATCTTTTTCAAAAGTCGTTTTGATTTCATGCGAAGACCTCCAATCTAATTGAATTTTACGCCTTGTCTTTTGAAAATGCAATCATGGCGTGCGGATGCCGTCTTGCCGGCCCGTTTGGCATGCGCAAGGAAAATTAAGGAAGCGCTAGATTTTTCCGATAATATTATGTATAATAAACTTTAATCGCGCGAAAGCGCGGGAATGTTATGAATAAATGGAGGGGCAGAGCAATGATGAAGGGAAAGAAGTGGAAACGCCTCGTTATGGGCGTGACGGCGGCAATGTTGACGGCGAGTCTGATCGCGGGCTGCGGCGGCGGAGAGAAAAAAGCCGAGGACGGCAAGAAGATGTATAAGATCGGCATCGTCCAGCTCGTCGAGCACAACGCTCTCGACGCGGCGAACAAAGGCTTTGTCGACGGCCTGAAAAAGCGCGGCTACGAAGAGGGAAAGAATATTGAGATCGACCGTCAGAACGCGCAGGCCGACCAGTCGAACCTGGCGAACATTTCCCAGCGGTTTATCTCGAACAAGTCGAACCTGATCTGCGCGATTGCGACGCCGGCGGCGCAGACCGT
>CACZOL010000214.1 GCA_902782705.1 uncultured Selenomonadaceae bacterium | reverse complement strand
TTACGACGACCTTCAGCGCGAGTTTGTCGCGGGCTGGCGGACGCCTCTCGCGAACGATTTTTTCGCGATGATAGCCTACGGTTCGCTTAAGAAAAGCCTCGTGAAATGGGGCGTGGATGCCGGCGGCTCCATGCAGAACGACATTTTGGTCGGCGTCGGCGACATCGTTTCCGCCGAGCCGATGAGACGGCTGGCCGCGCTGGCGGAACTGGTCCGCGGCGACGCCGGGTTGGAAAAAGCTCTCGCTTCAGGCGACGCCGCGGCTTTTATTTCGGAGATTCCCAACCATCCCGCATTCGCAGCGGAGTGGACGGCCTACCTGAAAAAATTCGGCACCCGCTGCATGGGAGAACTGAAGCTCGAGACTGTCACCTACGACATGGATCCCGAGCCGCTCGTCGCGATGCTGCGCGGCTACGCGGCCGCGCCGCTGCCATTACAGGCGCTTCCCAAGGAGCCCGACTTATCCGCGCTAAAAGGGCATCCTCTGCGCCGCATCCTTTTCAAGCTGCTCCGCGGCCGCGCAAGGCGCTACGTCTCCAACCGCGAAAACCTGCGCTTTGAGCGGACGCGCCTTTTTGCCGTCATCCGGCGGATCATGCTGGCCTTCGGGGCGCGGCTGCTTGGGGCGGGCTTCCTCGACGCGCCGCGGGACGTCTTTTACCTTGAGATGCCCGAGGTGCTGGGCTTCGCTCTCGGCTGCGCAGACCCCGGGACTTTCCGCGAACTGGTGGCAAAAAGAAAGGCGCTGTACGCGGAGTACGAAAAGGAACCAGCGCTGCCTGAGCGTTTCGAGACGCGCGGCGGCGTCATCGTTCCTCAAGACGAAACGCCCTCGGGACCGGATGCCGCTCCCGAACCGGACGGAACGCTTAAGGGAATCGGCTGCTGCCGCGGCGTCGTCCGCGGAAAAGCCACGGTCATCCGCGACCTCTCCTGCGCCGGCGACACCGCGGGAAGAATTCTTGTGGCGGAGCGCACCGACCCCGGTTGGGGGCCGCTCTTTCCGTTGGCGAAAGGCGTGCTGGTCGAGCGGGGGAGCGTCCTCTCCCACGCGGCGATCCTCACCCGGGAACTGGGCATCCCCTGCGTCGTCGGCGTGAAGGGCCTCCTTTCCGCCGTCGCCACGGGCGACGAAATTGAACTCGACGGCGCGGCCGGAACGGTCCGCCTCATCGCAAAGGGGGGCGCATGACGAAAACCAAGACGATCGACCGGCGGGCGAAATTTGATTTCGTGCGCTACTCCAACTGTTGGGAGGATCCCCTTTTGCTGCTCGGCGCCCTGCCGGAAGGGGCGAAGTGCCTTTCCATCGCCTCCGCCGGCGACAACTCTTTCATGCTGCTATCGGGCGGCGCGAGATCTGTCACGGCCTTCGACCTCAACCCCGTCCAGCTCGCCCTGTGCGAGCTGAAGAAGGCGGCTATCTATGCGCTTTCATACGAAGAATTGATCGCTTTCCTCGGCTTTGCCGCCATGCCGGGGGAATGGCGCCTCGCGGCGTACCGGGACAAGCTGCGTCCTATTATGCCGCCTTATGCCGCGGCGCTCTGCGACGAGCAGCCCGGCCCGATCGCGGACGGCGTCGTCGACTGCGGAAAATTCGAATCTTATTTCCGGATCTTTTCGCGCAGGGTGCTGCCTTTAGCGCATTCGAAGCGCGAAGTCGCGGAAATCTTCACGCCCCGGACGCCCGAAGGCAGGGCGGAATTTTTTGACAAAGTCTGGGCGAACCTCCGCTACAGGCTGCTCTTCAAGCTGTTCTTCAACCGTTTCGTGATGGGGCGGCTCGGCCGCGATCCGGAATTTTTCCGCTACGTCGACAAAATGGTCATCTCAAAGGAGATCTGGGGGCGCGCGGAACGGGCGATGAAGGACCTGACCACGGAGGACAATCCCTACATGCGCTACGTGTTCACGGGGTCTTTCTCTCCGGTCCTGCCGGATTATGTCCTTCCCGGGAACTACGGGATCATAAGGGAAAGGCTGGACCGCATACGCTTCGTTAAGGCGACGCCCGACGAACTCGCAGGCAAGGAAGGCGGGTTCGACTTCTTCAACCTTTCCGACATATTCGAATACATGGGCCGCGACGTTTTCGAAGAGACCGCGCGGACGCTGCGCCATCTCGCGTCGCCGGGCGCGGTCTTCGCCTATTACAACATGCTTCTTCCGCGCGATCTGACGGAGGCGGTTCCCGGCCTCGAGCCCCGCGCCGCGCTTGCCGATCGGCTTTTCGCGCGAAACCGCGCTTTCTTTTACGGAGCCTATCATGTGGACACGCTTTCTTCATGAAGCCCTGGGAGCCGCGCTGATCACCGCCTTTACGCTTGCCGTATTCGCGATAGGGGAGCTGCTGCGCCGCCGGGAGATCCTTTCTCCCGAGCAGTCGCGCAAGCTGCTCCATGTCGGCGGCTGCTGTTCGGCGCTGGCGTTCCCGGTGCTCTTTACGACGCACTGGTCCGTCCTCGCCGTTTGCGGCGGCTTCACCGCTCTCATACTCTGGCTGCAATACAAGGGAAGCCTTCACGCCGTCGACGACGTTTCCCGCAAGACCTACGGCGGGGCGCTCCATCCGGTCGCGCTCTACGTGTGTTATCTGCTCGCCATATGGCGCGGTAATTTCACCTTCTTTGAAATTTCGGTGCTTGTTCTGGCGCTTTCGGACACAGCGGCGGCGCTGGTGGGGGAGCGCTACGGCCGGCTGCGCTACAGCGTCGGCGGCGACGACTACCGTTCGCTCGAAGGCTCGGTCTTCTTTTTCCTTGTGACCTACGCCATCGTCCACCACATTCTTCTGCTCGGTCTCGACATGGCCAGCTGGGACGCGACTGTTTTGTCGCTGCTAATAGCCGTCCTCGTGACGCTCTTCGAAGCCGTTTCGCTTGGCGGGGCCGACAATCTGGTGATCCCGATCGGCGTGATGATCATCCTCATCAAAAACGCCCGCCCCGACGTCGCCGCGATCACAAGGCAGATAATTTGCCTTGTGGTATCCTTGGCGCTCGTTTGCCTGCCGATGAGA
>CACZOL010000213.1 GCA_902782705.1 uncultured Selenomonadaceae bacterium | reverse complement strand
TTCGAGACTTGCGGGATAAAGCGTCATGGCGTAGCTGCTTTCGGATTCCACGAAAAAAGCGGCCTGTTTCGGAGTAAATGCCGGAAATAACTCCTGTACCAGCTTGACAAGTTCGTCGGAGATCTGGCTGATTTCCAATCGGAAACGCTTGTGCGTCTCCGAGGACGCGTCTTTCAGTATCACCGTGTTCGCGATGCTGAACAGGGCCATCATCCGCTGGTGGCGCAGCAGCATTTCCGCCCAAGCATGGCAGAATGCGTCCCTGTCTGTCACCGCTCCCGAGAAGGAGTTTTTTGCGTCTTCCAGCGTATTCCACCGATCCTGCAGGAGCAGCGTAAGGAAGATGTCTTCCTTGCATTGGTAGTAGTTGTATAGATTCAGACGGGTAAAGTTGACCTTCCTGCCGATTTTGGAGAACGTGACTTTATCATAGCCCACTTCTGCGTACAGAGACGCCGCGGCGTCTATGATCTGCTGTCTCCTGATTTTTTTCTGCTCTTCTCCCCGCGCCCGAATAAAACTCGCGCCTTTTTTCAAGCTCATACCTCCAGCCTGCCGAAATAGGATGTTTTTATCTGGTAATATGCCGCCGTGTCACGATAATTTTGCAGCGCCGCATTCAGCTTGTCAAGCATTTCCTGATTTCCCTTGGCAACGGCGATCCCGACGCCGTCATTCGTGCCGCCGGAGAAGCCTGCCATCATGGTCAGCTTGTCTGTATAGAAGTGGCTGACGAAGAAACGGGCGGTATAGTTATCCATGACGGCAAAGTCTGCCTGTTTGTCCAAGACCAGCTTCAACGCTTCTTCCGCGCTGCCGCATTCGATGACCGTCTCGGAATACTGTTTCGCCTGGTCCGCGTGGACGCTGCCGGCCTCAACGGCAATGCGTTTTCCCTTCATGACGTCTGCGCCGCCGGATTCCGTTCCGTAAGGAGCGACTGCGACAGCCCTCACGCCTTCAAGATAAGACGCCGTGAAATCAACCGCTTCCCTGCGCTCATCCGTAACAGTCATACAGGCAATGACCGCATCCACGTTTCCTTCCTGCAGGGACGGCAGCAACTGGTTGAAGTCCGTGTTCACGAATTCCACCTTGTCGTAGCCCATCTCTCTGCTCAGTCCTCGTATCAGCTCGATGTCAAAGCCGATATGCGTGTCGGTTGCCGGTTGATAATACGCAAACGGCGGATTGTTGGATGCAGTGCCCACACGCAGCACCTTTTCCGTCGGGGCTTCCTTCCCGGTAAATCCGTCAGCCTGATTCGCTCTGCCGCCGAATCCTGTAATCGCAAGCAGACAAACAACTGCCAACACAACGCTCATAATTCTTTTCATGACGTTTACCTCCTTTTCCCTCTTGCACATAAATTACACATTGTCATTTATCTAATCACATACTATCACATCTCGATTTAAATTACAACATGTAATTTAAAATTTTTTTATCGAATATATTCCGCCGGTGGTTATTGACGAAGTCCGCCCGTTGGGAGTAATATACGGTAGGGAATCATACGAAGAAGAAAAGGACGGTGAGGAAAATGGACGGCGATCATCCCGGGTCATGTCGATTATCTCTTAAAATCCATGCGGGAACACGCCCGCCCATTCGCCTCGTCTGACGTTGACGCATGGGCGCTCTCTTCCTGCGCGAAAGGAGCGTATGCCTATGCTCAAGATTTACAAATCTCTCGACTCCGGCCCTTTGCAGGAGCTCTCGCTGAAGACGCTCGAAAAAGGCGCATGGATCAATATCGTCGATCCCACCCCTTACGAGCTGAAAGTCGTCGCCGAACGAACCGAGGTCGAAATGGACTTCCTGCGGTCGGCGCTTGACGACGAGGAGCGATCGCATACCGACGTCGAGGACAACGCGATCCTCATTTTGACGAACGTGCCTGTCATGCGCGGACAAGGCAGCTACGACACGCTGCCGCTTTCCATCATTCTGACTGCGGAACACATTATCACCGTCAGCTTGGAGGAAACGCCCGTCCTCTCGGAATTCAACGAACAGACGGCAAAGCTGTTCCGCACGTTCAAAAAGACGCGATTCCTGTTCCAGATCCTTTACAAATCAGCGACTTTCTATCTGCGCTATCTGCGCCAGATCAGCAAACTTTCCGACGAAATCGAATTGACGCTCAGGGACGCCATGCGGAACGAAGACATCCTGCGTCTTCTGGAACTGCAAAAAGGCCTCACCTATTTCAATGCGGCGCTCCGCTCGGACGGCGCGGTGCTCGACAAGCTCCTGCGTCTGCGTTCCAATCATTCTTTGGAGCCGATGTTCAAGATGTACGAGGAAGACGAAGACCTTTTGGAAGACGTCATCATCGAGAACAAGCAGGCGCGGGAAATGGTGGAAATGTACAGCCAAATCCTTTCACGCCTCGCGGATACGTTTTCCTCGATTATTTCCAACGATCAGAACCGCGTCATGAAATTCCTCGCGGCTATGACGATCATCCTTGCGATTCCTACGGTAATATCGAGCTTTTTCGGTATGAACGTCCCCGTTCCCTTCGCGGAACAAGGCACCGCGTTTGGTTTTCTCGCCCTGCTTTCCGGAGGAGTGGCTTTGGCCTCGGCCTATGTGCTCTGGCGACATAATATGTTTTAGGAACCGACGAATAAGTCCGGGTTCCTCAGAAAGAGGCGTTCCCATGAGCGTCATGCAAACTGCGCAGCTTAAAGCGGGGCGCATTTTCGGCGACCAGTCGACAAACGAATACGTCTATATGCCCGCAGGCGAGCTTGGCGCCGCCGAGCCGCTTTGCGTCTATGAAACGGAATCACGCCGCGACGACGTCTCCTTCGACGAAGCGCTCCGCCTGATCCGCGTCCGAAGCCTCCGTCCGACGCGCCACCCGCGCCTCGGCGATACTTCCTGCTGATCGCGCCATGCACACAAAAAAGACCGCACATCCAAACCGTGCGGTCTTTTCAATATACGGACAATATAAAAACCACTGAACAAGGCAATATATCGCCTTGCCGAAAGGAGTCTTTGAAATGACAGCAGTAACCTCCGGTGAATTCCTGAACGAGTTCACGATCTATGCCGACCGCGCCAACGATGAAAACGAAACCTTCGTCATCCAAAGGGAAAGCGGGAAAAACCTCGTCATGATGTCCATGACCGCGTATAACGCGCTGCAAAAAGAGTTATATATGGCGAGGCAAGGGAAACAATAATATTCCCTAGACGTTCTCGCGCCATGCCTGCACGAGGTCTCTTGCCGCTTTTTCCGGATTTGACGCGCCCGCAACGGCGCTGACGACGAAAAAGCCGTCGACGCCCGTTTTCGCCAGCGCGGAAATATCCGCGAGCTTGACGCCGCCGCCGACGACGACGGGGAGCTTGCTCGCATGGGCAAGTTCTTTCAGCTCCTCAAAGCTGCGTGTAACGATATTGCCCTGCGCGTCTCTTCCGCAGTCCGGTTTCGTCGCCGTCTCGTGCAGCGGCCCCGCGCCAAAATAATCGATTACACTCGTATCCGTTTCCCGCACATAGGCGAGCAGTTCGTCCGTCCGTGCGGAAAGTCCGACAACGGCGTCTTCGCCCAGATAGGCGCGGCAAATTTCCGGCGGAACGTCGGACTGCCCCACATGGACGCCGTCCGCCTTGATTCCCATTTTTCGCGCCGCGAGCACCACGTCGAGCCGATCGTCCGCCAAGAGCGCGACGCGCTCCGACGCGCCCGCCGCCGCGATTTCCTCCGCCGCATCCTTAAGGAGCGCAATCATTTCCCGCGCGCTGGCTTCCTTTGACCGAATCTGCACGCAGGTAAATCCCGCCGAAAGGGCGGCCCGAACGATTTCTCGCACGGGCCGCCCTTCCGTATTTTCCGGCCCGACAACGAGATAGGCGGAAATATCAAGCGCCTCCCGCATGGTCTTCCGCGTCATTTGCCGCCCTCCAGGAGTCTCTCCACGATCTCCGTTTTCTTATGCATCATATCGGTATGACCGGGACGCACGTCCGCTTTCAGCACGACCTCCGTGCGGATTCCCTTTTCCGCCAGCACAAACGTCGCATCCTTGACCACGCGCATCACATCGTCCCATTCGCCCTCGATCTCGGTGAACATGGAATTCGTCCGGCTCGGAAGGCCCGACGCGCGAATTACGCGAATGACTTCCGCCACCTCCGCCGAAAGTTCCTCGCCCGTACCGCAAGGCGCGACCGCCAAAGCGACCAATACGTTCATATCGCCATCTCCCAATTCTTATTTCCCGACGGTTTCCAACGTAAACGGCTGCGCGCCTACGGCTTCCGGCGTTGCCTGATACAACGCGTCGAGAAACGCAGTCTGGAAGCTCGCCGGTCCCTGGGCGCTCTTCTCCGCTTCCGCGCCGGCGTAATTGTAAATCGCCGTCGCCGTCAGCGCCGCGACAAAAGGACGCGCCACACAGGCGTAAATCGCCGCCACGCCGCCCAGCGAGCAACCCGCGCCCGTAATCATCGGCAAAAATCTCGAGCCGCCCTCGGCCCATGCGACGCTTTTCCCGTCCGTCACGAGGTCAGTCGGCCCCGATACGGCCACAGCGCCGCCCGTATGACGCGCAAGAGCGACTGCAGCCGCGCGCGCCGACTCCACCGAGTCCGTAGCGTCGACGCCCCGCACGCCGCTCGCCGTCTTTCCATCGTCCAGTTCCCAAAGCGTCGCCAGCGCGATAATCTCCGACGCGTTGCCGCGAATGATTGTCGGCTTGTCGGCGCGAAACCCCTGCAGCAGGCTCGTCCGAAGGCCGCCGACGCCGATTCCCACGGGATCGAGGACCCACGACTTTTCCTGCTCCGAAAGAGCTTTTGCCGTGCGCGGCAGCGTTTCCGCGTAAACGGGAAGGATCGTTCCCATATTGATATACATCGCGCCGCCCAGCGCCGCCATCGCCTCGCCCTCATCCGCGAGATAAACCATCGCCGCCGAGCCGCCTACCGCAAGCTGCGCGTTTGCCACGAGATTGATTGTCACTGTATTGGTGACGGACGGCGCCATCGGATTCTTCTCCCGCACGAGACGCACTGCGTCCCGAATCTCGCGACGAAGCGCCTCTTTCGTCGTCTTCTTCATACCGGCCCCTCCTCCGATTCAGAAGCCGTTTCGTCCTTCGCCCCGCCGAAAAGCGCCTTAGCGAAGTCCTCGGCAACGAACGGACGCAAATCGGCGATGCTCTCGCCGACGCCGATCCATTTGATCGGCATGTTAAGCTCCGCTTTGAGGCCGATGACGACGCCCCCTTTTGCCGTGCCGTCGAGCTTTGTCAGCACGACGCCCGTAACGGGCGCAGCCTGCGTAAAGAGCTTCGCCTGGCTGACCGCGTTCTGCCCCGTCGTCGCGTCGAGCACCAACAGCGTCTCGTGCGGCGCGCCGGGAATCTCGCGTTGAATCACGCGGTTGATTTTTTCGAGCTCCGCCATCAGATTCGATTTTGTCTGCAGCCTGCCTGCCGTATCGACGAGCAGGATGTCGATATTCCTCGCTTTTGCCGCCTTCACCGCGTCGTAGACCACCGCGGCAGGGTCGGAGCCTTCTTCGTGGCGGATAAACTCCGCCTTGCTGCGCTCCGCCCAGACTTCGAGCTGCTCGATGGCGGCGGCGCGAAACGTGTCGGCGGCGGCCACCATGACCGACTTGCCGAAATAATTGTAAAACGCGGCGAACTTGCCGACAGTCGTCGTCTTGCCCGCGCCGTTGACGCCGACCATCAAGATGACCGTCGGGCCGTTGGCCGCCATACGAACGCCCGCACCTCCCGCTTTCAAGATTTCCGTAATCTTCCCTTCGAGGAACGGCTTCAAATCGTCCGGCGTCTTGATTTCCTTACGCTTGACGCCCTGCCGGACGTCCGCCATCAGTTTTTCCGTCGTCGTAACGCCGACGTCGGCCATGATCAGTATTTCCTCGAGCTCGTCCAGCAAATCTTCATCGATGTCGGCATAGCCGAGAATCGCCTTTTCAATTTTCGCGGTGAACGTCTCCCGTGTCCGCGTCAGCCCTTTTTTCAGTCGGTCAAAGAATCCCATGTCAACAATCCTCACTCTTCATTCTGTTACGTCTCCGAATTTCACGGAAATGATCTTGGAAACGCCCGCGTCCTCCAACGTGACGCCATACATCGTATCCGCCGATTCCATCGTCCCTTTGCGGTGCGTGACGACGACGAACTGCGTCTTCTCCGAGAACTTTTTCAGGAATCGCCCAAAATTCGCGATGTTCGTCTCGTCCAGCGGCGCGTCGATCTCGTCCAAAACGCTAAACGGCGCGGGCCGCACCCGGAGGAACGAAAAGAGCAGCGCGATGACGGTCAGCGCACGCTCGCCGCCGGAAAGCACCGACAGGTTTTGCTGCTTTTTCCCCGGAATCTGCACGACGATCTCGACGCCGGACTCGAGCACGTTCTGTTCGTCCGTCAGCAGAAGCCGTGCGTCGCCGTCGTCCCGACCGTCGAACAGTGCGATAAATATCTCGCGGAACGCTTTCTGAACGTCGGCGAACGTCTCCTTGAACTGCCGCGTCATCGTCGCATCCATCTCGCGAATCAGTTCGGCCAGCTTTTTCTTGGATTCGTTCATATCTTGAATTTGCCGCCGGTAGAAGTTGTACCGCTCCGATTCTTCCCGATATTTCTCCACCGCGCTCAAATTCACCGCGCCCAGCGCTTCAATATCGCGCTCCAGCGTTTGCACCCGATCCCGCAGTTCCTTTTCACCCAAGGGAAGCGCCATTTCCGCCGCTTCTTCTGCGGTCAAGCCGTATTCTTCCGCCAGCGTCGCCGTGTTTTGTTCCCGCTGGATCTTGAGGCGCTCCGCCTCCAATTGGATTTCGTTCAGCTTGTCTTTGAGCTTTGTCTGCTTGTGACGAAGCTGTCCGACGTCGATCTCCGTCTCGTGTTTTTCCGTCTCCCGCTCCAGTCTGTCACGGTCGACGGCCCGATACGCTTCGTCGACGACTGCCAGGGCCTCGAGCAAGACGCGATTTTCCTCTTTGAGCGCCCGGATCTGCGTCGAGCCCTCATCGAGACCCGATAAGAGCCGTTCCGCCGCCTCGCGGTTTTCCTCCAAATCCCTTTGGATTCGCTCTAAATCCTTCGCTTTTAAAAGCACGTTTTGGTGCCGCTGGAAAGCCGCTGACCGTAACGTGTCGACCTCCGCGCCGGCCTGATTGACGCTGCGCCCGAAATCTTCCGACTCCTGCTCCAAATCCGCCACGACGTCGCGCGCGCGTTCCAGTTCTTGCTGCGTCGTCTCCAGCTCACGGCGCAGCTCGCGTACGGCCCGCACCATCTGCGTACGTCGGTTCTCGTTCTCCGCAAAGGTTTGCGCAGCTTTTTCCGTCAGCTCTTTATACGCCCGCAGGCGAATCTCGTTCGCTTCCGTCTGCTCCGCAAGCTTTTCCTTCGCGACGCCCGTTCGCCCGATCTCGACGCGTAAATCTTGTATTTTCTCTTTGCGTCCGGCGGAGGCGTCCTCAATCTCTTTCGCCTCTTTCGCCGCCGCCTCCTCTTCGCGGCGCGCCGCTTCAACCTTTCCTTTTTGCTCGACGAGCGCGCGCTCGAGACGCGTAATCTCCTCCCGACGGTTCAAAAAGCCCGTTTCCTTGCCTTGCAAACTGCCGCCGGAAATGGAGCCGCCCGGATGCAACAACTCACCCGACAATGTTACGATCCGTATCCGATACCCTTGTCGTTTCGCAACGGCAAGGGCGTGATCCATCGTATCGACAAGAAGCGTCCGTCCCAGCAGGAAATCCACGACTTTGCGAAATTCCTCCGCCGCGCCGACGACCTCGTTCATATAGCCGATGACGCCCTGCATACGCCGCGCGTCTTCGTTGCCGCCGCCGCGTACCGTCAGCGTAGACAACGGCAAGAAAGTTACCCGCCCCGCTTTTCTGCGTTTCAGGAACGCAATGGCCTCCTTCGCCGTATCCGTATCCCGCGTCACGACATTTTGCTGCGCGCCGCCCAGCGCCGCCTCCACCGCCGTCAAATATTCCTTCGACGTCTCGATCAGCTCCGCTACGGCGCCGCAAACGCCGCGCCGCCAAGGCTCGGCTGCCGTGAGGACCGCTTTCGCCGCGAGGCCGAATCCCTCATAAGACTCCTGCGCTTGCCGCAAATATTCGAGTTTCCCTTCCGTTTGGTCGATATATGTCTGTGCAATGCGAAGCGCCTGCTGAGAGCTTCTCTGCCGCTCGACAAGCGAGCGCCGCTTCGCTTCCGATGATTTCTGCAAGGCGGAAAGCGTCGCCAGTTCTTCCTCCAACGCCTTCGTTTTCTCCGACAGCTTGGAAAGCTGCGCCTTGTCTTCGACGAGCTGCGCCTCGCCCCGCTTGATATCCTCCGCCTGCTGCTCGGATTCCCTGCGGCTATTCTCAATTCCCTGCTCAAGAAGCGCATAATCCGTTTCCAGACTTGAAAGCGTTTGCTGTTTTTCCAGGCACTTCTTTGCCAGATCGTCCGCAATCTGCTTGCGGCCTCTCAGCGTCTCGGCAATCTTCTTTGCGTCGCTCTGTATGCCCGCAAGCTTCTCTTCCGCTTCCCGCTGCGCGTCCTGCGCCTCCCGCTCAGCCTCTAGCAGCTTGCCATGCGCCTCCTCCGCCGTTTTGTGCTCGGCCTCCAGCGCCTCCTTCTTTTCCTTGAGCCGCTTTTGGTCTTCGTCGCTGTGCTGACGGCGATCTTCCAAGACCTCTATTTCTGTTTCCTTTTGATGAATCTGCGCTTGCAGTGCATTTTTCTCTTCGCTTTTCTTTTGGAGTGCCTGCCCAAGGTCGATCAGCGTTTTCTCCAACGCTTCTTTCTTCGCCTCCAGCTCCCGGATCTCCGTTCCTGCCGCGATTTCTTCCTGCCGACGCGCTTCCAGCCTTTTTTCGCTTTCCTCTTCCTGCGCCCGAAGGGCCGCCTGCGCACGACTCAGATCCGTAATCTTGCAGCGACGAAGCTCGCCAGTCCATGCGTTATACCGCTCCGCGCGCTCCGCTTCCTCCGACAGGGGGCCGAGTTGTCGCTCGATTTCCTGCAAAAGGACGTCCACCTTGGAAAGATTTTCTTCCGTGTCCTTCAGTTTTCGCACGGTTTCCCGCTTCCGGTCGCGGTATTTCGTTATACCCGCCGTTTCCTCGAAAAACAGCCGCCGCTCTTCTGGGCGGCTGTTCAACACCGCGTCTATCTTGTTCTGGCTGATCACGCTGAGGCCGTCGTGCCCAAGACCCGTATCCGCTAAAAGCGAGTGAATGTCCTTCAAACGGCAGGGCGTGCCGTTCAGGCGGAACTCGCTGTCCCCGTTCCGATAAATCCGCCTTGTGATGACGACTTCATCGTACGCGACAGGCAAATCCCCTTGATTCAGAAGTGTCAAAGAGACTTCCGCGCCGCCCAGCGCACGCCTCTCGGCGCTGCCCGCAAAAATGATATCTTCGGTCTTCGTACCGCGAAGATTTCGCACATTGTTCTCGCCGAGCACCCAGCGAATCGCGTCCGTAATGTTGCTCTTGCCGCTGCCGTTCGGCCCGACGACTGCAGTCACGCCGTGATCGAACTCTACCTCTATCTTGTCCGCAAAGGATTTGAAGCCATAAGCTTCCAACCGCTTCAACTGCAAACCTTCCACCAGCCTGTTGTATATACTATTAAAAAAGCGACGCATGGGGTTCTTCCCTTGCGCCGCGTCCGCTGAAAGCGCCGTCCGGCGCTTTTTCCTTTCATGGTGCGATTGGCGGGAGTCGAACCCGCTACCTATCGCTTAGGAGGCGATCGCTCTATCCAAGTGAGCTACAACCGCATTCGCACAAAACGTATTATAGCAAATCCGTCAGGAC
>CACZOL010000212.1 GCA_902782705.1 uncultured Selenomonadaceae bacterium | reverse complement strand
TTTCTTTCGGCGGCGGAATGGTGTATGATACAGGGCAGGAATGGAGGAATGAGAGATGCGTCGTGTTGTCTCTATCATTTTATTTTGCTCGTTGCTTGGAGCGGCGACGGTTTTCGCGGAGGAAGCGGCGCTTCCTCCGCAGGAACAAGTGGTCGGCGAGGGGCGAGCGCCCTCGCACGAAGAAAAGATCGTTGAAGCGAAGCCTCCCGTCGAGAAAAAGACGCCCGCGCATGAAGAGAAGGTTGCGGCAGAGAACACTTCCGCCGAAGAAGTAGCGCCTGCGCCCGATGAAAAAGCTGCTGGGAGTATACCGCCCGCGCCAGAGGAGATTATAGAGGAGAAAACTTTTGAGGAAAGAGACGGGATTGCTTATTACCACGGGGATCCTAATTTCCCGGTGTGGTCGATGGGAAATCGCGTCGGGGCGGTCGCCGACCTTTCCAGCGCCTATATCTCTGATACAAACGAAAAATGGCGTCTCATCGGCTTTTTGTCGTTTCCCGTTGTTTTGCGTGAGCGGGCCGGATTGAATGCGGCGATTCCACTGGAAGACGAGCTTCGTGAGTGTTGGTTTTGGCAGAAGGTTAAGACGGGTGATTTTTTCTTTAATCGCAACGGAATCCCGGGCAATAAAGTTGAAGGGGAGGCATTTTGGCGGGAATTGTCGGTGTATCAGATGATCTTGGAGGCGGCAGAAATCAATATGGCGCGGATGGGATAATAAAAATGGGAAAAAACTCCTATCGTTGGATATCCTTGCCGCCCTTGAGTATAATTGGACTTTCGTATAGAATATAGTTGAAAAAGTATAGGTGGATTTGTTTAGATGCAGGAAAGGAAGTGCATAGTATGGCTATTGGAGGGCTTGGATATTTAAACCAAATCAACCGCACAAATTCGTCGGTTAGTTCCAGTATCCAGAAAATCTCGACGGGATCCCAGAATCCGTCGGCAATATACGGTGCTTCGGCGTATGCGATTTCACAGCGCATGAGCTCGAATATTGGAACGGCGGCGCAATCGAAGCGGAATGCGCAGAATGCGAACGCTATGCTGAATGTGGCTGCGGGCGGCGTCAGCTCGACGGTGAACGCGTTGTCCTCTATTCGGGAACAGGTTTTGCAGGCGGCAAACGGTACGAATCAAGGCTCGGATATCGCCGCGATTACCAAGTCTATTTCGGGCGCGGTTTCGACCATCAATGACAATGCGGCCGTCGAGTACAACGGAATGCGTCTTTTGGACGGTTCGCGTTCTTTCACGATAGCGGGCGACACGGGCTATAAGACGGTCAATCTTGGCGATTTGTCTTCGAAGGGCTTGGGCTTGACGGACGATCAGGGTAAGTTGACGTTTGATCTTTCGACTCGGGCCGGTATTGAAAGTGCTCTCGGTACCGTGGATAATGCGTTGTCTACGGCGACAGGCGTTGCGAACGGCATTGCGGGCGCGCAGGAAGGGATTATCGATACGGCGCTTGATTCTGGACTGGGCATGGCGACGGATATCGGTGCGGTGCAGCAGGGGCTTTCCTTCTCGGAGGGCAACTATACGACGATGGAGGCGTCTTTGACGGAGGCTCTTTCGGCGCAGGACGATACGGATATTGCGGCGGAGGTCTCGAAGCTCCGCTCAGAGAGCACGCTGAATCAAATGGCGCTTCATGCGCAGAAGATGTTTATGCACAACAGCGCGCAGGTGCTTTCGTTGCTTCCGTAATCTAATATCAAGGTTGGAATTTGAGGGCCGCCTTTTGAGGGCGGCTCTTTTTCTGTAGGCGCAAATGTGGTATAATGTGCCCGCTTGGCAAGCGCCAGTGCGAGCCTAGCGGCACATATACCTAGCCGCTTTGGGCGCGCAAACGAAGTGTAGCGCGACCTTAGCAGATATGGTATAATGTGCTCGCTTAGTGAGCGCAAGGGCGCGAACTTAGCGGCACATATCCATTGTGTGGTATGCTTGTATCATCGTTTATGGAGCAAGTACGCGCGGGCACGTCGCCTGCGAACGGATAGAGAGGGAGTTTTTCATGGCGTTGCTGGAAATACAGAAGGCAGGCTCGCCCGTTTTGAAAAAGACGTGCGAGCCGGTAAAAAGGATAGACGGAAAGCTGCGAAGCTTTTTGGACGATATGGCGGAAACGATGTATAAGTTCGATGGGGTCGGTCTCGCCGCGCCGCAGGTCGGGCGACCGATTCGCGCCGTGGTCATCGACGTCGGGGACGGGCGCTTGTTGGAGCTTATCAATCCGGTCATTACGGCACGAGAAGGTACGTGTGTAGACTCGGAGGGTTGTCTGAGCGTTCCGGGGATTTTCGGTGATGTGGAGCGTGCGGAGAAAGTAACGGTTGAGTATACGACGCGCTACGGAAAGCGGCGGACGCTGCAGGCCGATCAATTATTGGCGCGGTGCGTGCAGCATGAGCTGGATCATTTGGACGGGATTTTGTTTATTGACGTGGCGCAAAGTCTTCGGCAGGAAACGGAGGAATCATGAGAAGACTGCGGACGGTTTTTATGGGAACGCCGGATTTCGCTGTGCCCTGTTTGGCGCGTTTGGCGAAAATCAGCGAGGTTGCGGGCGTCGTGACGCAGCCCGATAAGCCGCGCGGACGAGGCCAGAAATTGTCGCCGTCTCCGGTCAAGGCGTTTGCGGAGACGCACGGGCTCGCCGTTTATCAGCCGGAGCGTGTTCGAGAGGACGCGTTTATTTCGAAGTTGGAGCAAATCGCACCGGAACTGGTTGTAGTGGTGGCTTTTGGGCAGATATTGCCGCAGCGTATTCTCGATATTCCGCCGCTGGGATGCATCAACGTCCATGCGTCGCTTTTACCGCGCTATCGCGGCGCGGCACCGATGCAGCGCTGCTTGATGGCGGGGGAGACGAAGACCGGCGTGACTACGATGTTCATGGATGCGGGCCTCGATACCGGAGACATGCTTCTCTCGGAGGAAGTTACGGTCGGGCCGGACATGACGATGGAGGAATTGCATGATACGTTGCGCGATGTTGGAGCGGCGCTGTTGGAGAAAACAATAGCGGCTTTAATCGACGGGACGGCGACGCGGACCAAACAAGACGATGCGGCGTCCTGTTACGCGGCGATGCTGCAAAAAGAAACCGGGAAAATCGACTGGGAAAAACCGGCGCCGGAGCTGCACAACCTTGTGCGTGCGTTGGATTCGTGGCCGGGCGCGTATGCGACGCTGGATGAAAAGACCTATAAGATTTGGCGTACACGCGTAGTTTCTGAGGCGCCGCATGGCGCGCCGGGTGAAGTCGTAGGACGCACCGAGGCGGGCATCGTTGTCGCGACGGGGCGCGGGGCTCTGGAGATATTGGAGATACAGGCGCCGGGCAAGAAGCGGATGAAGACGGCGGATTATTTGCGGGGACACGCGCTCCCCGATCACAGTTTTTTTGCGTGAAGTGAGGTTGAGTATGGGCGAGGGACTTATTGTAGAACGGCCGCGCAAGCGGCTTTTTGTTGCTCTTTTGTCCCTGAGTCTGCTGGTGGTCGGCTTTATGGCTTACGCGGTCTGGCAGGTCAGCTATTTGGGACTTCGCGAGATCAGCGCGTATCTGCCTTTGATTTTGGGCGTCGCGCTCGCGGTCGTGTTCCTGTTCACGGGCTTGGGGATTGTGGGGATTGTGGGAGCTATCCTCGGCGTTCCCTTTTTGTCTGTTTTTCAGAAGCGGACGTACGCTTTGATCAATCTGTTGTTTCCGATTGCGATTTTACTGGGCAAGGTTTTCGGCTTCGACCGTCGGAAAATCGAGCGGTCGTTTATCGCTGTGAGCAATCAGATTATCCATCAGCAGCATATCAAAGTGCCGGCGAATCGTCTTTTGGTCGTGACGCCGCATTGCCTCCAGCTTGCGAGTTGCCCGCATAAGATTACGCGTGACCCGATGGCAAATTGTAAGCGCTGCGGCAGGTGCGACATCGGCGCGCTCGTGAGCTTGGCAGAGGAATTGGGGTTTCATTTTTTTGTGGTGACGGGCGGTACGCTGGCGCGGCAGACTGTGAAAAATATTCGGCCCAAGGCGGTGCTGGCAATTGCCTGCGAGCGGGACTTGACGAGCGGTATTCAGGACGTGTATCCGCTTCCGGCCGTCGGCGTCATGAATATCCGCCCGCATGGGCCTTGTTATAATACGCGTGTGGATATGGCGCTCGTGCGGCAGGAAATCGAGAATATGCTTTCTGACGCACCGTCCGGCGAGAAGGAGACAACGAATGGATAAAGCGCGCGAAACGGCGATGAAAGTGCTTTACGCTGTCCATGAGAACGGCGCGTATGCAAATGTGGCATTGGTGGAGGCTTTTCGCGAGGCGCGTCTTGACGATATAGAGCGCCGTTTTGCAACGGAGCTTGTTTACGGTGCGGTCAAGGCGGGCGATACGCTGGACTGGATTATACGACAATATACGAAGCGGCCGCTCCGCAAAATGGCTCCGTATGTGCGCGCGGTTTTACGGCTGGGGATGTTCCAGCTCTTTTTTTTGGACAAGATTCCGCCGTCAGCGGTATGCAATGAATCAACGGAGCTGATGAAAAAATACGGGCATATTGGAACGGCGCGTTTTGTCAACGCGATACTCCGGACAGCGACGCGTGAGCCGGAAAAGGCGCAAATCGTGGAGGGAAAAGACGAGGCTGCATATTTGTCGCTTGCGATGCAGCACCCCGCTTGGCTGATTCGTCGATGGCTTCACGCTTTCGGGCGGGAAGAAACGGAGCGGCTCTGTGTGTTTGACAATGCGCCGGCAGTGCTTTCGCTGCGGACGAATCTTCTTCGGACGACGCGGGAGAAGCTGATGGAACGCCTTCGTGAGGAAGGGGCGGAAGTCCGTCCGTCTGCGTGGACGCCGGAGGGCATACTCTGTACCGGACATGGCGCTCTCGACTCCTCTCGTTCCCTTCGCGAAGGCCTGTTTCAGGTGCAGGATGAAAGTTCGATGCAGGTCGCGCATGTGGTTGCGCCGGAGCCGGGGGAATTTGTGCTTGATATGTGCAGCGCGCCTGGAGGGAAGACGACGCATTTGGCGGAAATGATGGGAAATCGAGGCAGGATTGTCGCACTGGACATTTACGACACGAAATTGGCGCGCGTAGCGGAAAATGCGAAAAGGCTTGGAATATCTATTATTGAGACGAAGTGTCTCGACGCGCGGGAAGCGGGGCGTATTTTTGAGGGAATGGCAGATCGCGTGCTTTTGGACGCGCCTTGTTCTGGGCTCGGCGTTTTGCGCCGCCGCCCAGATGCTCGCTGGCGAAAGTCGGAAGAAGAGATTGCCCGTTTGCCGGAGCTGCAGCGTGAACTATTGGAAAGTGCGGCGTGCGCGGTACGGCCGGGCGGTGTAGTCGTCTATAGTACATGTACGATAGAGCCTGCCGAAAATGAGGAATTGGTTCGTGGTTTTTTGGC
>CACZOL010000211.1 GCA_902782705.1 uncultured Selenomonadaceae bacterium | reverse complement strand
TTCGGAGCCGAAAAAGGAAGTCGTAATTGCCGAGCTGACGGAAAAGAGCCGGGACGGGATTTTCTACCGTGCGATCCTCGACTATGAAAAAGACCATCGCACGGAAATCCTTTCGCATACGAAGGGAACGCTGACGGAAGAAGAAAAAGAGCACTTCGAGAAAGAAGAGAAGCGCCATGCGAAGGAAATGAAGAAGCGCAAGGAAAGGAAGAACACGAGAAACAGGAAAAAGAAAAACAGCACGTCGAGCGATAATCGCGGGTGTACGAGAACGGCGGGAAGCGCGGATTCGCCGCGTTTTCCGCGGGAGGCAGATGCGATATGAAGGGTCGGAGAGTTTTTTTGGAGCGGGCGCACATGGTTTTGTGCGGACTGCTCCTTTTCTTTGCGCTTTTTTCGCCGTCTGCGGATGCTGCGGGGCGGCGCGTGCTCGTCCTGATGAGCAGGGACGCTTCGTGGCCTTCGACGCGGCCCTTCATGGAGGGGTTGAGTGAAGCTGTCGGGGATGGGGCGGAGATTCGTTATGTTTTTCTGGGCAAGGGGTCGCCTGCACCCGAAATTTCCCAGCAAAACGCGCTGCGGGACATCTGGCGCAATGCGGACGGGCGTGCGGATTACGATCTCGTTTGTACTGTCGGGGATGAATCGCTGCGGCTTGTTCTGGACGAAAGAGAAACGATTTTTTCAGGACTTCCCGTCGTTTACACAGGCGTGCGAAGCCTTGAGACGTCAAGGCGTGCGGCGTACGACAAAATGATGGTGGGGGGCGCTGTCGGGCTCCCGATTCGTCGCACGGTCGAGCTTGCGCGGCTCATCGATCCGAAGCTCACAAAGATCGTCGGCATCACGGACGGGACGGCGACGGGTGTTGGGTTGGCGGCGGAATTCATGCGATTAAAGGAGACGTTTCCCGATCTCTCCGTTTCCCTGCTGGACGCATCGCAGATGACGGAAGCGGATATCGTTAAGGCATGCCGCGCGTTTGAGCGCAATACGTTGCCAGTGTTCTTGGCACTGGACGAGGATAAGGCGGGCAAACGTTTTTCGTTCCATCAGGCGGTGCGCCTTGTGGCGGATAACGCCGCCGTGCCTGTGTTCTCCGTTGACGCGTCCACTATCGGCGAAGGCTTTATCGGCGGCGTCGCCGTTTCGTATCATGCGCTTGGTAACGCTGCAGGCAAGGCGATCCTCCATATTATGGACGGCGGCGGTATATTGGGCGTGTCTGTCAACGCAGAGGCGACGCCGATTTTCGACGAGACACTGATGGCGGTTTCGGGCGTCACGCGCGAGATGCTGCCGGTGAACACGCTGTACGTCTGCGAATTGCCGGGTTTTTGGGCGCGCTATCGTGGCGCGGTCGCTCCGGTCGCTATTCTCACGCTGGCGATGCTTGTGGTACTGGGCGGGCTTTGGACGGACAGCCATCGCCATGCGGAGATGTTTCGCGAGGCGCAAGCGGAAGAACAGCGTCTTGCCTCGTTGATTGAAAATATTCCGGCAGGCGTCGGCATTTACGTCTTCGAAGACAACGTGCTGAAAAGCGCCTACCTGAATGACGGCTATTATAAGATGCTGGGCGTGGATAAGGAAAAGCGCATGGCGGAGCGCAAGGAATTTTTGCAGTTCGTTCATCCTGACGATCTCCCCGCAGTGCTGGAGGAGATTCAAAAGGATATCATGGAGGATCAGGATTTTGAGGGGATTTTCCGTTTGCTGGACGGAAGCGGCAAATACCGTTGGATCAATACGCACATCCGTCTCGTTGAACATCAGGGCAACCGCAAGACGTATTACGGAACGTTTCACGATAACAACGCGTTGATGCAGGCGCACCAAGAACTCCATGAGAGCCAGGAAATGATGCGGTCGGCGATCGAGCATTCCGACCTCCAGGCATGGGTGTACGATCCTGAGACGGGGCAGGGCGGGGCGATTGTCATTGATCCCACCCGTCAACTGCAAGACTATGGAAAGATGGACTATCCCAGCGACGCGGTCAAGAGCGGATTGATCCATCCTGACGACGTCGAGAAATTCATGTCGCTGCATCAGCGGATGAAAGCGGGCGAGGCTGAGGCGGAAGTGATCATCCGCATCCGCAAGCAGGGCATCGGTTATCACTGGGAGCGCGTGCGGTATACCCGCCTTCGGGATGTTGCCGGGCGTGAAGCCAGAGTGCTGGGTACGGCACAGGATATGGATGCGTACAAGGATTTGGAGCAGAAATTCCAAAGGGCGATTACGCAGACGGGAATTGCCGTTGGTGTTTACGACATCCGAAGCCATCGTTACGAGGTTTCTATCCGCGATAAGCATTTGACGTTCAGGAAAGCGCCGGACGATGTGATCAGGAAGGGATTTATCTATCCTGAAGACGAAGACAAGTATCGATCCTTTTTCCGACGCATGGAAGCGGGTGAGCCGACGGCGGGCGGGCTCATACGTTTCGTGTCGGGCGGCGGAGCTTCGCACCGTTGGTATCACTATATCATGACAGCAGTTCCGGGACGTGACGGCAAACCATTCCAAGCCATGTCGACGCGTCTCGACGTGACCGAGCAGGTTCGGCGCGAAATGCGTTATCGTGAGGAGTTGATGCGGCGCCAGTCGCTGGAAGGGAACGTGGCGTTGGCGTTGTCCATCAATATTACGCAGAACACCGTGCAGGAATATGTGGTGAACGGTCATAGGTCCGCTTCGGCCACGGGGCAGACGTTTGCATGGGCGGTGGAACAGGAAATCGCCCATTTGCCGGAAGAGCAGGATCGGCAGGCGTTTCGGGAATTCTCACGCCCGGAGCAGCTTGAGGAGGCTATTCATGCGGGAGAGCTTACGCATTCCATCGAATATCTGCGCCGGTTTGAGAACGGAGAACTGCGCTGGGCGCGCTGCCGTTTCGACCTGATGGAAAACCCGGGGACGGGCGACTGGATGCTGTTTTCTTATGTACGCGACATTCACGAGGCGAAGGTGGACGAGATCGCTTTCTCGAACGTGGTGGAGGGCATGATCGATTATATCGCATGCCTTGACGTGACTACGGGGAAAGCGCGTTTCGTCCGGATCCCGGGCGAAAACACGGCAATCCCGTCTTTGAAGCTGGAAACTTACTATGATTTTGAGGAGGCGTCTCAGAGGGCTGCTGCGCTCTTGCCGGATCCGGAGGAGCGAAAAGAATTGGTGGAATGTTTCAAGGTCAAGAATCTCACGGAAGCACTGGACCGCAAAGGAACCGTTTACTTCGGGCATTGGATCGAGGCGAAGGGCAAGCGGCTCCGAAAGGAACTGCGCGCGTCTTATCTCGGCCCGACGAAGTCTATGGTCGTCATCATCGAGCGCGACGTCACGGAAATGTATACCGAGGAGGAAAAAAGGCGCGAAGAGCTCCAAAAAGCTCTTGCGGATGCGGAAGCGGCGAGCCGCGCGAAGAGCGACTTCCTGTCTCGTATGTCACATGAGATCCGTACGCCGATGAACGCGATCATCGGCCTGACCGCGCTGGCAAAAGGGCGCGCAGAAGATACGAAATATGTCGAGGAGAGCTTGTCAAAGATGGACTCGGCGGCACATTTCCTGCTGGGTTTGATCAACGATGTACTCGATCTTTCGCGCATTGAACGCGGTAAGATGCAGCTTGACAACACGCCGCACGATATGGCGGAGTTTTTGGACGGGATCGACGTCATTATTCGCGCCCGCGCGGCGGAGGGCTTCGTTCGTTATACACGCACGGAGAAGGGGAATTTGCCCGCTGCGTGCGTGTTCGACGCATTGAAACTCAAGCAGGTGCTTGTCAATATTTTGTCGAACGCGGTCAAGTTTACGCCGAGAGACGGCGCCGTGGATTTCATTGTGGAAACGCTGGGTATAGCCGGCGACTGGGCGACGTTTCGTTTTATCATCAAGGATACGGGCATCGGCATCGACCAAGCGTTCCTGCCGCATATTTTCAACGCGTTCGAGCAGGAGAGCGCGGGCAATACGACGCGCTACGGAGGCACGGGACTCGGCCTTGCCATATCGAAGAACATTATCGATTTGATGGGCGGCTCGATTCGCGTCGAGAGCGAGAAAGGCGTAGGCTCGATCTTCTTCGTTTCGGTTACGTTTCCCGTCACGTCGCTTGCGGGAGAGAGCGAAGGGGACGACGGGGGAGAGGCGGATTTCACGGGCATGCGCGTACTCCTCGCGGAAGACAATGAAATTAATCGCGAAATCGCCACGGCGATTTTGGAAGATAAAGGCTTCACAGTGGATTCCGTGACGGACGGCGAGGAAGCGGTCGCGAAATTCCGCGAGAGCGGTGCGGGCGTTTACGACGTTATCCTGATGGATATCCGTATGCCGTTCCTCGACGGGTTCGGCGCGACGGAGCGCATTCGTGCGATGGACGGGCATCCTGACGCGGCGACGATTCCCATCGTCGCGATGACGGCCAACGCTTTCGAAGAAGACGTGAAACGGGCGCGCGCCGTCGGTATGGACGAATATCTGACAAAGCCCGTGGAGCCGGATACGGTATACAAGGTGCTTTGGAAGATCTTGCGGAAGAAAAAAGGATAGGGAAAACGCCGCCGAAAAAGGCGGCGTTTTTAAAGAAATACTGGCGTTTTTATACGCGGGTGTGTTAAAATATAAAGCATATTTGTATGTTAGGGGGAAATAAAAGTGCGGATCAATGGAGCACAGGCCGTACTGGAGAGCTTGAAGCAGGAGGGCGTCGACGTCATTTTCGGGTATCCGGGCGGCGTTGTTTTGCCGTTGTACGACGAAATATATAAGATGAAGTTTCCACATATTCTCGTACGCCACGAGCAGGGTGCAGCGCTTGCGGCGGACGGCTACGCGCGGGCGACGGGAGAGGTCGGCGTCTGCCTTTCGACGTCGGGACCGGGCTGCACGAATCTCGTGACGGGCATCGCGACCGCGTATATGGATTCGATTCCTTTGGTCTGCTTCACCGGTCAGGTGGCGACTACCGTCATCGGAAAGGATTCGTTTCAGGAAGCGGACATCTGCGGTATCACGACGCCGATTACGAAGCACAATTTTCTCGTGAAGCGTCCGGAGGATCTGCTGCGGACAATCAAGGAAGCGTTTTTCATCGCACGGACGGGGCGGCCCGGGCCGGTGGTCGTGGATATCGCTACCGACGTGTTCCGTGCGGAGATGGAGTTTGACTATCCTGAGGACGTGCATCTGAAGGGCTATTCCGGGATTTTCAAGGGGGAAGAGCGTGCAATTGACGCGGTACTGGACGCGCTTTCCAAAGCGGAGCGCCCGTTGGCTTTCGTCGGCGGCGGCGTGACGCTGGCGGACGAGGCGGACGATCTTCGTGCGGTATTGAAAAAATTGGGCATTCCCGTCTGCTCGACGCTGATGGGGCTCGGCTGCGTCGAGCCGGATGCGGACGCGTATCTCGGCATGGCGGGCATGCACGGCTCCTATGCGGCGAACATGGCGATCACGGGCTGCGATTTGCTTCTCGGTATCGGCGTACGCTTTGACGATCGCGTCACGGGCGTCGTCAAGGAATTTGCGCCGGAGGCGAAAATCGTCCACTTTGACGTTGACGCGGCGGAGCTCAACAAGAACGTGCGCGTCGACGTACCGGTGCTTGGCGACTTGAATTGGTCGCTGCCGTTGTTTATAAAGAAACTTGCCGCCTGTGACGTCGATTTTCCGGCGCGGTTCGCAGTTTGGCGTGAGAAAACGGCGGAAATGCACAAAACGCATCCGTTTTTCTATCAAAAACGCGACGGCGTCATAATGCCGCAGCAGCTCATCGAGACTGTCACGCGACTCATGGACGACGACACGATTTTTGTTACCGACGTCGGCCAGCATCAAATGTGGGCGGCGCAGTTCTGTTCTGTTTCGCGTCCGCGCCATTTCCTGACCTCGGGCGGGCTCGGAACCATGGGCTACGGACTTCCGGCGGCCATCGGCGCGAAAATCGGCCAGCCGAAAAAGAAGGTCGTGCTGTTCACCGGAGACGGCAGCATTTTGATGAATTGTCAGGAACTGGCAACGGCGGCGAACTACGGCGTGGACGTAAAAATCGTCGTCGTGCACAATCATCTGCTGGGCATGGTCGCGCAGTGGCAGCGCATGTTCTATGAGCATCATTATTCCCAGTCGCAGCTTAAGGGGCGGACCGATCTTGTGAAGTTGGCGGAGGCGATGGGTATCGTCGGCGTCCGTATCGAGAAACCGGAGGAATTGGAAACGGCGCTGCCGAAAGCGCTTACCCGCGATGGTGCGACGTTGATCGATGTAATGGTTCCCGAGGACGTGAACGTGCTGCCAATGGTGCCGGGCGGCAAGAGGCTGGATGAAATGATTTTGGAGGCGGCGAAATGAGAAAGTTTTTACTGGCGATCCTCGTGGACAATAAACCGGGCGTCTTGACGCACGTCGCGGGACTCATCAGCCGCCGCGCGTTCAATATTGAAAGTATCAACGCCGGCTATACGGAAGAAGAATCGGTGACGCGCATCAATATTGTCGTTTCGGTGGACAGCGAGCGTGAATTGGAGCAGGTCAAGCATCAGCTTTCGAAGCTGATCGACGTGGTAAAGATCGTAAACTTGACCGAGGTCGAGAATATCACACGTGAGCTGGTATTGATCAAAGTCAGGGCGACGGCGGAAGCCCGCGCCGACCTTATCAATATCGTCAATATTTTCCGCGCGAAAATCGTCGACGTGTCGAAGGAGAACGTCGTTATTGAGCTGACCGGTGAAGAATCGAAAATCAACGCAATTTGCGAGGTGCTTTCCGAGTACGAGATTGTCGAGATTGCCCGCACGGGCGCGATTGCTTTGTCGAGAGGACCGGTTCCGGTCAAGCAGATGGAAGAGAACTGAGAACAAGAACGGAATTTTGCAAAGGGTTTTAAGGTTTTTTTAAGAAAAGGCTGATACAATAATCGACGGGAAAAAGCAGGAAGCAAGGGGAGGTTTTGCTTATGAAAATGTTGGGACGGAAGCTGCTGGGTGTGCTTTTGGCGGCGATCATGCTCTTCGAGACGATGGGGCTTGCAATGGCTGCGACGCCGAGCGGCGCGATGGCGGACAAATTGGCGGAGATTGAGCGCACGGCTTACGGGCAGCCACAGACGGGAGCGCTCCTCGATCGTGTGAACAAGCTGGAGAAAGACTTCGAGGGCGAAAACGCGCCAACGCAGAATATAATGCAGCGTGTCGACGCGCTCTACGCGACGATGTTCAAAAATGACAACGGTCCTTCGCTGGTGACGCAGTTGAACGCGATCGAATGGGCGATTACGCGGTCGGTAGGCACGGAGTCCATTCAAAAACGCGTCAGCGAAATGGAAATCACGATGACGGGCGCGCCGTCGGAGGGGACGTACCGCAGCCGCATTGATACGCTGGCGGGCTACGCGTTCGGCACGAAAGAGCTGCCGCTGGTCAAGACGGAAATGCCGACGAATACGTTGGTGAAGGTCAGCCTTGTGACGCCGGTCAACGCGAAAAACATCAAGGCCGGCGATCGCGTCGAGATCAAGGCTGAGGAAGATGTGGTTGAAAGCGGACGGTTGCTCTTTGCGAAGGGCGCGCCGGGCTATGGCGAGGTCGTGAAGGTGCGGCAGGCGGCTGTCTTTGGGCGCGACGCTGAAGTGCAGATTGAGTTCAAAACGCTGCGGACGATGGACGGCACGGACGTGCCGATGACGCTCGGCGAGGAATCGAAGGAAAAGATGCAGTCGATGGCGTATGCGGCGGGCGCGAGTATTGCGGGTATCGCGCTCCTGGGTCCTATCGGTATCATCGGAGGCGCATTCGTGAAGGGAAAGAACGTCGATCTTCCGGCAGGTACGGAAATATATATTCAGACGGCGACGCCGACGACGATTTACGGTCTCGCGACGGAAGAGAAACCGGAAGAAAAAGCACAGAAATAAGCATGGGCGGCTGCGTTGGCGGCCGCCTTTTTATGTGAGCACGCAGAAAAGCGGAGAAAATAAGAATAGTTTTTGTTGCACGGCGGCGCGCGATGTTGTAGTATAAGAGGTACGATATAAAACGGCGGTTTTCGGGTTGGGGTTCGAAGCCGCAGGGAAACAGGGGAAGGGCTATGCGCAAAACGGGGAAATATTTGCTTATGACGGGGCTGTTTGCCGCGCTCTTGGCGTCGGCAACTGCGGAGGCGAGTTATCGTTCGTCGACGGACACGCATGCGGATGTGCTGGACTACATTGAAAACCAGCGCCGCACGGAGCGGGAAAATCGTCTGTCCGACGAGCAGCTGCAGCTGATGGACGATGCGAAAGAAATGACGCAGAACCTCAGGAAGCCGATCCATGAGGCAGAGCCTGTGCCGGTAGCCGTCGAGGGCGACGACATGTTTTACGACGAGGCGTCGGGGGACGTGTATGCGCGTGGCAATGTGCGCATCA
Source organism: uncultured Selenomonadaceae bacterium (assembly GCA_902782705.1). GTDB lineage: Bacteria > Bacillota > Negativicutes > Selenomonadales > Selenomonadaceae > RUG12372. The sequence continues at coordinate 694 of CACZOL010000211.1, read as the reverse complement.
CTTCCATAGATGCGCGTCGTTTTGAGACGGAGGAAGCACGGGGCAATATCAAGAATGAAGAAGTGCAGATCGACGGCAAGTCCCATGTGCTGCAAATGACGCCGGGACAATCCCGCGTGACGCTCGACGGCTATCGCGCAGTCTACCACTATGGCAAGCAGACGGGCAAGATGGAAGAGGTCAGGGGCAAGGTCGGTCATTATTACGTCTATGGCCGACGCATCGAGTTCTATCCGGAGAAGATCGTGATCTATGACGGATATCAGACGCGGTGCGGTGCGAAAGTTCCGGATTATCGCTTATCGGGCGACCTCATCGAGATCTATCCCGACAATGAGATATTGATCTATCAGGCGAAGTACTGGATCAAGGATAAAATCATTTATTCCCGCGATTATTATCGTGTTGATATCAGCCCCGGCGCGGAGAACGCGCCGCACAATATCCCGCGCGTCGGATACAGCAACAAGGACGGCTTTTGGATTTCCCAGCGGTTTAGCTATGATCTTGCGCGCAAGGTGGAAGCCTTTGCGAATATCAAATTTTATACGAAGCGTTCCTTCAAGAACGTGTACGGTATCCAGTGGAGCAACGCGGGCAGCTACGCGTCGGTTCAATACGGTCATTACGCAGACGGCGACGATAATTGGATCAAGAAGGAACCGACCTTTATTTACAGATATGGCAACAGGAT
>CACZOL010000210.1 GCA_902782705.1 uncultured Selenomonadaceae bacterium | reverse complement strand
GGGAGACAGGACATTGAGCAATTTAGAGGTAGGAATCGTCGGGCTGCCGAACGTCGGCAAGAGCACGCTTTTCAACGCGATCACGAAAGCGGGGGCGGAGGCCGCGAATTATCCGTTCTGCACGATCGAGCCGAACGTCGGCGTGGTGGACGTGCCGGACCCGCGGCTTGGCGTTTTGCATGAGATGTATCAGTCGAAAAAAACGACGCCGGCGTCGGTGCGGTTCGTCGACATCGCGGGGCTGGTGCGCGGCGCGTCGAAAGGCGAGGGGCTCGGCAACCAGTTCCTCGAGCATATCCGGCAGGTGGACGCCATCGCGCATGTGGTGCGCTGCTTTGAGGACGCGGATATTACGCACGTCGAGGGCGCCATCGATCCGATCCGCGACATCGAGATCATCACGACGGAGCTTTGCCTCGCCGATCTCGACACGGTGGAAAAACGCCTCGTAAAAGCACAGAAATTGACGAAGAGCGGCAACAAGGAGGCGAAAGCCGAAGAGGCGGCGCTGCAAAAGATCGCGGCGCTCTTGGGCGACGCGAAGCCCGCGCGCAAGGCGGAGCTGACGGACGATGAGCGCTTGTTGCTCCGCGACCTGAACCTCCTGACGATGAAGCCCGTGCTCTATGTGGCGAACGTGGCCGAGGATGAGGCGGCGACGGCGGAGGCGGAGAATCCTTTCGTGCAGAAGGTCAAAGCGTTCGCCGCGGAAGAAGGCGCGGAGGTCGTTGCGATTTCCGCCCGCGTGGAGTCGGAGATCGCGGAGCTTTCCGCCGACGAGGCGAAAGAGTTCTTGGAGACGCTGGGCCTCGAGGAGTCCGGTCTCGACCGGCTGATCAAGGCGGCCTTTACGCTTCTCGGTCTGCTGACGTTTTTGACGGCGGGGCCGGACGAGTGCCGCGCATGGACGATCACGAAGGGGACGACGGCGCCGAAAGCCGCCGGAAAGATCCATTCCGACATCGAGCGGGGCTTCATCCGCGCCGAGATCGTGAACTACGACGACCTCATCGCCGCCGGCAGTATGAACGCGGCGCGGGAAAAAGGCCAGATCCGTCTCGAAGGCAAGGACTATGTGATGCAGGACGGAGACGTCACCTATTTCCGTTTCAACGTATGATGCCAATCAAAAGGGCGCTGTCCGCAGTTCGCGGATAGCGCCCTTTTTTGCGTCTTATTCTTATGCGTCTTTGCGTTCCGGTTTTTTGATGGCGTCGAGGATTGCACGGTATTCCGCGAGGAAAGGCGCGTGCTTTTCCATGATCTCGCCGGTGCGTTCGTCGCGGGCGGCAAATTCCAGTTCTTTGGCGTGCTCGGAGAATTGGAGCGCGCCGATGGTGCGCGCGTTGCCTTTCAGCGAATGGGCGAGGATACGGTAATTATCCCAGTCCTGCGTACGGTAAAACGCTTCCAGCTGCTTCGTTTTGTCGTTCTTGCAGAAAGCGGCCAGCATCTTGCTGAGGAACGCGCGATTGCCCATGCAGTATTTCAGCGCGACTTTTTCGTCGATCGCATCCGAGAGGATGCTTTCCGTCGGCGGCGCGGTTTTTTTCGGTACGGGCGTCTCTTTTTGCTTTTCCGTCAGCGGGCGGATCAGCCGCGCCGGAAGACAGTTCTGCAGGATTTTTTCCATGCTCTTCGGCTCGATGGGCTTTGCCAGGAATCCTTGGAAGCCGAGCATCTTGTATTCTGCCGCCGCGCCGGACAGCGCGTTCGCGGTCAGCGCGATGACGACGGCTTCTTCGCCGCCCTTCATGAGACGCATGCGGCGCATGGCTTCCACGCCGTCCATGTCCGGCATCATGTGATCCATGAAAATGATGTCGAAGGTGTTTGCGGCGAAGATTTTCAGAGCTTCCGGCCCGCTCATGGCGCGGACGACGGAAATCCGGTAGGGCGCAAGGATGCCTTCCGCCACTTCGAGGTTCATTTCGTTGTCGTCGACGACGAGCGCCCGGGCTTTCGGCGCGCAGAATGTGGCATGGAAAGCCGTCCCGGCGCTTTCCGCATTGTCGCTTTCCGTCGTCTCGGAGAGCTTTTGCTTTCCTTCCACCTTGCTGACGACGTCGAAGAAAAAGGTCGTGCCTTTGCCGTATTCGCTTTCCACACGCAGGGCGCCGCCCATCATCTTGACGAGCTGACGGCAGATGGCCAGCCCGAGGCCCGTGCCCTCGACGGAACGGTTCCGTTTCGTATCCACCTGCGTGAAGCTGGAGAAAATGTTTTTCAGGTCGTCGGGCTTGATGCCGATGCCTGTATCCGCGACGCGGAACAGGATCCGGCAGTGGTCGTTATCTATCTTTTCGTAGTTTATCCCAAGCGTGATGGAGCCGGAGTGCGTGAATTTCATCGCGTTGCCGAGGAGATTGATCAGGACCTGTTTCAGGCGGACTTCGTCGCCGTACAGGAGATTCGGGATATTGCCGTCGACGTCCGTCTTGAAGGTGACGGGCTTTGACTGCAGGCGCGCGTTGACGATCGAGGCGAGATCGGCGATCAGATGGTCGAGCTGATAGGAGTCGTTGACGAGATCCATTTTTCCCGACTCGATCTTGGAAAAGTCGAGGATGTCGTTGATGATGGCGAGGAGCGTGCGGGATGCGGACTTGATGCGGACCGCGTGCCGCCTTGCGTTTTCGTCCGCGCTGTCCCGCAGGATGAATTCCGCCATGCCGACGATGGCGTTCATCGGCGTTCGGATCTCATGGGACATGTTCGCGAGGAAATTGCCTTTGGCCTTGTCCGCTTCTTCGGCGCGTTCCATGGCGTTGACCACGTCCGTCATGTCCACGAACATGATATTGAGGCCGGCAAGGCTGCCGTCGTCTTTTTCCATGCGCTTGATGGTGATGCGCCAGTCTACGCGCTTCCCGGAGATGACGGAGCGCATCAGGTAGGGAGGGACGGCGGCGCCCGCCAAGGCTTCTCCGCATTTTTCCAGCAGGATGGAAAGGTCGTATTTCGGCAGTACCCCGGTCAGCACGTTCTGGATCGGCACGCCGCGGCGGATTTCCTCCCGGTCATACCTGCAGCTGTAACGGAACAATACGTCCGAGCTCATGACCGTCAAAAGCTGTTCGTCCGTCAGGATCAAAAGATACGGATATGTTTTCAGGAGCTGGTTGTTGTAAAAGAGCTGCCGCATGCTGTCTTTCTGGATATACGCCTGCGTACGGGACGCTTGGTCGTTGGCGATGCGGAGCACCTCGTTGTCTTTTTTCAGGCGCTTGATTTCGCGGTTGAGTTTTTTGTTTTCCGTTTGGAGGCGTTTCTCCTGACTGATGACGTCCATAGTGTATACCCCATTTGATGCTGATTTTTAACGTTCAAGGCTGTGGGCTTTTTTAGGCTTATGAGAGTTGAGAGTGCAGATATTATGTAATTTATCTCCACTCTAAACTCTACACTCTTCACTCTATATTGCCATGATGGTGAAAGTGAAATTGTGGAACAGATTATAGGAGTCGCCGGTCCGGTTGCCTTTCACCGGGCAGTATTCACCGTAAGCGTAGATGCCCAGGAGCGAAACATCGTCCGGCAGGCGGTCGATATAAGCGTCCGTCTCTTCTTTCGTGTTGCTGGCCAAGGCGAGGAAACGGGCGCAGCAGGAGGTGCAGAGCAGCGTCTTGTATTTGCCGTTCGACGCCGCGATTTCCTCGAAAATCTTATCGAAAGCCTGCCGCACCGATTTTTGCACGTCCGTGCGGCCGATAATGCCGACGCTCAGGATGGAACCTTCCGGTACGGCGCCGAGAAAAGCGCCCGCGCCGGTCTCGTGATCCAAAGCGTGCAGATTGCGGGCGACCTCCACGCTGTCTCCGTTTTCGCGTTTCAGCGTCAGCACGAAGGGCGAAAGCAGATAATCGCCCAGCACGTTCGATTTATTCACCGCCATATCCTCGTGCTCCAGCGCTTCAAGGAACGTGCCGCTGCCAAGATGAAAGACCTGGTTGTGTCGGGCTTCCGTGACTTCGTAAGAAAAGTTCGCCCGGGTTTCCACGGAGTTGATGGTGACGAATTTCGGTTCGACGGCGCCGGCGACAAGGACCAGAAGCTGACCGGTTTTTACGGTCCGGCCGTTGCAGAACACGCGAAAACCCGTGAAGTTGAAACCGTCCGCCGCCAAGCCGCCGAAGAGCGGAACGTTCTTCCCGCCGGCCGCGTTGATGGCTTCGACGACGTCGTCCCCCGAAACGCTTTGATCCGCTTCGAACATGCCGCCGTAGCTCAGGATCAGCTTCGGCGGGAATGGGAGCTGACTGCGGAGCGTTCGGTATGTCCAGGCGATTTCCTCCTGATAGTTGGACGAGTCGAGTTCGCCTGTCATATCTACGGCAAAATAGCAGTCGTCCGCCGTGAACAGCAGCACGGAAATGCCGATCCCGAGATACCCCTGCCGTCCCAGCATGCCCATCGAAGTGCAGCCGACGATCGGGAAATGCCAGCGGGTGGACAGCGCATGATACAGCGCAGGAAAATCTACGTCCTCATCTGTGAACAGCAAGGCGAGAGAGTGATCCTTCAGCGGGAAATCTTCCGCCTTTGCGAATATTTCCGCCGCGGCCTCTTCAAGATCGTCGATCTCTTCCGTGTAAAGCACGATAGAATCCATAAAACGAGCCCCTTTCCGATATACGCCCCCTCCTATGGAGGCGGGGGACATCTCAGCCTCGTTATATCGCCATGATGGTAAATGTGAAATTGTGGAAGAAGTTGTGGTTCTTCCCCGTCTTATCGCCGTACAGCGGACAGAATTCCCCGTTGCCGTACATGCCCAGGAGGGAGAAACCCTCCGGAAGG